>JABDIQ010000013.1 GCA_013003655.1 Winogradskyella sp.
GATCCTATGATGGCAATTGATTTCGACATATTATAATTTGCTAGTTAAAGTTTTTCAACGAATTCAACGATACTATGGAAAGCTTTGATTTTCTTTGGTAAAGCAGATTCATCCAATTCTTTTAACATTTTGCCAAGTAGCCATAATTCTTCACCATTGTTACTGAGAATTTGCTTATTGAAATCCTCGAGATAATCGTGGATGTCATCTTTTGTTGGCCTCACCGTAAAGTATGATACGAAAATCAAATCATCATACAATGGTAGTAAGTCCTTTAGGCTTTCAACAGGGATACTTTGCCCTAAAAATATGGCATGATATCCATGAAGCAAGATTTCGTAATTAATATACATCAACCCTAGTTCATGCACTTCATTATCGGGTAGATAAAGCACGAAAGTTTTTGATTTGTTCTTCGGGCGAGTCATCTGTAATTTTTCTGTATTGACCAATATTTTCTGTTTGATCATAGCGGAAATGAAATGTTCGTGCGAAGGCGTAATCGTGTCAGTTTGCCACAATAAACCCATTTCAGTGAGAAGTGGGATGAAAACGTCATAAAATATTTCGCGAAAACTCTTCTCTTTCAATAAACCATTATATGTATTGAAGAATAATGTTTGGTCGAAATTAAGCATCGCCATCTTAAATGAATTGATTGCAGCACCCTTAGCACTGGACTCAGCAACGATTTCATTTACGACCTGTGGTATTCTGCCTTCACCTAATTTTGCAATTTTAGAGATTTTATAACCATGGTTGTAAAGGAAGGTAACGTTTAGTAGTTTTTGAAGATTTGCAAGATTGTAATACCTGATATTAGTTTCAGTTCGATTAGGTTGCAACAAATTATAACGCTTTTCCCAGATTCTTATGGTATGTGCTTTAATACCAGAAAGATTCTCAAGGTCCTTTATGCTGAAATTGCTTTTAACGTTGTTCATATTTTATGGTAAAACATTAAACAAATTTACAATTTTTAATAAATAACTGTAATCATTTAACATAAATACAACAAAAGCCTTTAGTCAGATTGAATAATTAGTCCATCTATATTCATAGGATTTTCAAAGATAATTGACAAGTTCTTAGAAGAGAAGTATAAAGTGCGCACGAGAAGACTCGAACTTCCACGGACTAATGTCCACTAACCCCTCAAGCTAGCGCGTCTACCAATTCCGCCACGTGCGCATTCATAATGTGGTAAAAATAAAAAAAGTTAAGCAATAGCCTAACTTTATTGTGACCTGGCTGAGGCTCGAACTCAGGACCCTCTCCTTAAAAGGGAGATGCTCTACCAACTGAGCTACCAGGTCTTTCTTTACTTAAAAAGAGGTGCAAATATAAGAGCAATAATATTATATTACAATACTTTTTCTATTTAAATTTGA
>JABDIQ010000019.1 GCA_013003655.1 Winogradskyella sp.
TGTCGTATGGTTTTATGGCCTTTTTAATAGGATTGAATATAGATTTATAGTAATCATCCTTATTGAAAATAGGCTCAGGTATCACCTTAGCTGTTAAATGTGGAATCTTTTTTTGATTGTTTTTATAATATTCTAGTCTAGTATCTGCAAACCCAGTGATGTTTCCTTCTAATATAGGTGAACTTGCACATAATCCTGGAATTAATGGAAGCACCAATCTTATGGCAGCGTGAAGTTTTTCAAATTCTTCATCATTGTAAAAAGGTAAATTTAAATGAGTGCTCTGAACGTTACTCCAACCATGACCTGTACAATTAAAAATGGCGTTATATAAATTATAAACCTCACTGTATGTATGTTTCCATAATACAGTATCGGTTGTTGGGTTCATTAATGGGTTTGCCGCAGTGCCTAAAAGTTTAGTTCCAAGCGGTTGCAATAATCGATTTATTTCCAAGATGTTTTTATGAAATTCTTGGCCAAGATCATTTAGTTGAGCCGTAGGTCCGTTTGTCTTCAATTCTATGACATGAGCGACTAATTCATTGCTCCATGCAATATTTCCATTGTCAACATCAGAAGTGATTTCACCTTCTTTTAACATCATAAGCTTGTCCACAATTGGAGCAACACTTAAATCATGATTAACCAGCATGTACTCTAGCTCAATCCCGTAAACTTCAAATAAATGATACTTCTTACCCATTAGTCTAAGCGTTGTTTTAAAGCGTTCAATATCTTTACATAGATAGTATCACCATAAAATTCATCTTCTACACCAGCATCAATATTAGGGTTGTCGTTTATTTCAATGACCATTGGTCTATTATTAACAACTTTAATATCAATGCCATAGAGTCCTTTACCCATTAATTTGGCAGATTTTAATGCCATATTAATAATTTTTTTAGGAACCTTTTCTATAGGTAGACATTCTGCGTTGCCATCCTGATCACCTTTTTTTGTGGCCAGCCAATTATAAATTTGCCAATGGCCTTTAGCCATGTAATACTTGCATGCAAATATTGGTTCGTCATCTAATATGCCAATTCGCCAATCATAATCGGAAGGGCAAAACTCCTGAGCAATTATTAAATCTGACTGTTTTAGCATCTGAGAAACCATTTCGTTATAGTCCTCCTTGGTTTTAGCCTTTTTTACACCAAATGAAAATGTAGAATCAGGGGCTTTAAGAACACAAGGAAGACCAATACTATCTATCGCGGATTCTTTGTTATCTGAATGCATTATTACAGTTTTTGGAGTGTCAATATTTGCATTGTTTAAGGCTTCTGCCATATAAACCTTATTACAGCATTTTAATATTGAATCTGGATAGTCTATAATGGCAATACCATCTTGCTGTGCTTTGCGTGCAAAAGTATATGCTTCGTTGTTAACCTCTGTACTTTGCCTTATAAATAGTGCGTCAAATGAGGTAAGTCTAGATAATTCCTTTGGTTCAATAATTTCTGCATAAATGTTCATTTTATCCGCAATCTCAATAAGTTTTTTAAGTGCTTTTGAATTACTTGGTGGTGCAGGATCATTAGGATTAACAAGGATGGCGAGATCAAAATCAAAATGACTTACTTTAGGTATATCGTATCTTTTTTTCGAAAAATATTGGTTAGCAAATAGAATGACACTCTCTAAGTGCTCTTTGGGTATTTCTGATTCTGACATTGCCTTTATACTCTGTACTTGCCATTTTTGACTGTATATAAACTTTACGCGTAAAAAGGGAACTTGAAAATATCTGTAAAATAGTGAACTAAGTTCTTTATATTTTTGAGCCACATTTTGCCCAAAATAAATGCTTAGCGTAAATTCTCTAGATTTTATATTTTTTAAACTGTTCTGTATAACATCGTCAAACTCGTCAGATACGATACGCATTAATTTAGGCGCTTTAAGATCTACAATATTCTTTACTGTAGGTATGGGTAAGTGTCCACGTGCTTCCGCCAGTAAAGAGACATAATAGCCTTTGTTTTGATACGAATAATCTTTGCAAAGATTGAAGATTCTTGCCTTTTTTAAAATAGCGTATTTAGGATCTGTTAAATAATCTTTTGAAGAAATAATGGAAATATTATCTACCGAAAAATTCCATTTATCAGGATCGTTTACAACGATGTATTTTTTCATTTTAATGGCATAATCGCCTTAATTTAAGGTAGCAAAATTAAGTTATTTCTCAATTTAATTTTCAATATTATTTTAAATTAATTGTTGAATTTATCTGGTATCTAAATTACCCTGATATTAATCTATAAACAGGATATTGCATATGTGCTTCCTCGTAATATGGACTTTGCTTATGCAGCCAATCGAGTTGTGCAAACCAATTATTGGCAAAATCTGGGTCGTACGATTTTTTAACATTGAATTTTATTTGAAGTTTTGGATCAAGTTTTAATAAACGAGCGGCTATATCTTCCCATACATAGGGCGAAAATCCTTCTTTTTGCTGTAAAATGGTATCAAAGAAATTCCAATTAAAAAAAGAATCTGGTGCTTGAGGTTCTAGCGTTTCTACAATGTATCTTTTTCCAAACTGAGCGGTGTTAACTACAATATCTCCTTGCCTAAACGTGACATCTTTAGTAGTTGATTTTACAGTAGTGTTGTAATGTTGATAATGGCCTTCATATGGTGATCTTCGTGTTTCGTACGTGTCTATTTTGTAGGATTCAACGGTTAATGTGGTATCCTTTTTAAGCGTTTGGTAATTAATGGCATTCAATTTCATTAACTCAATAACACCATACCATTGTTGCGGAATAATATAGGCCTCTGGCACTTCAACTTCAAGTTTAGGAGTA
>JABDIQ010000082.1 GCA_013003655.1 Winogradskyella sp.
GCGTATATACACCAACTTCAGAATATGTTATTGGGCCGTCATCATCTGTATAAATGGTTCCTGACGAATTTAAGCTATAAGTTCTGTAAGAACCTCCTAATTGAATGTCTGCCCAGTCTATTAAATAACCCAGATTGTAGTTGGCATCTGCGTGATATATCTTCGAGTTATCTTGAAACTTTGATCCTGTCGTTAAATCTGGATCATTAATACTTCTATTGAAAGCAGCTTTAAACTCAGGACTTCCAGGCAGATATCTTCCAGACTCGGCTTGAGCTCTTGCGGCTGCGTGAGCTTCATCATTGTTAGCACCTTGTAGACTCGCTGTTAAATAGGCACCTACATATTCACCAAACCAGGTATTATCGTCTTTCCAAGCACGGTTGATATTAATTCCAGTAAACACCATATCATAGGAGTCTCCAGCTTTATCTTCCGTAACATATCCTCTTACAAAAAAGTTGTCATTTTTTATTTCTAGCTTGTGTTGTTGTAAAAAGAAATTTTTGATGTTGTAGCGGTTAGCTCCTTGGTAAATGGTATTACCAGAACCTACTTTACCAACATATTGTATCTCGAAGTCGTCAGCCCAAGGTCTAAAATAAAGTCCCCAGTCCGCTTTAATACTCTCAGCATTGTAATTCGTTAGATCTCTTTCGTTATATCCCGTTCTACTAACATCAACCGAAGGAATTAATGCATCAGATCCTGAAGGAATGATGCCTAAGCTAATTAAGGTTTGGGCTACTTCGTTAATATTGGTGCTAACCTCATCACCGTAAACATTAAGGCCATCGTAGTTTAAATTAGATGCTCTTGTGCCTCCAACCATATCTTTGTCTTCCTGACTAACTGCAGCCCAATCCGTACCTTTTAAGTATCCAAAATTTACTTTGGCCGCAAAATGATCACTAAATTTGTAAGCCATTCTAATGCCTAAATCTGTATAGTCGTTGTCTCCAATGGCTTCTTGTGAAGTTATACCTCTTTTTACATATCCACTGATGCCATCATTATCAAACGGGTTTTTACTTCGCATAAATAATATACCGTTAAAAGCATTTGCTCCATATAATGCGGAAGCTGCGCCAGGTAGTAATTCCACACTTTGCACGTCAGTTTCCGTCATACCCAAGAGATTACCTAGTGGGAAATTTAGTGCGGGAGCGGAGTTGTCCATTCCGTCTACCAATTGCATAAATCGTGTATTTGCAAAAGTGGCAAAACCTCTAGTGTTAATAGATTTAAAGGTTAAACTGTTAGTGTTTATATCTACACCTTTTAAATTTTCTAGGCCATCATAAAAATCTACGGAGGCCGTATTTTTAATTTCCTTTAAACCAAATCGCTCAACCGTTACAGGAGATTCAAAGATCCGTTCTGGTGTTCGTGATGCGGAGATAACTACTTC
>JABDIQ010000111.1 GCA_013003655.1 Winogradskyella sp.
CGTGCAGCTTACAAGAATGAAGATGATCGCTACGCACAAGATAGGGCCGCATTAAATTATATTTTAAACAACACGCCACGAAGTAACACGCAACTGACAGAGGACGACTTAGATTTTGGTAATGAACGACGTAAAAATATTGCCATTATGAAGAATGTTAATTCAGTGGACAATGGGTACTACCTCATTTTGGCGGTACATAATTCGGTAGATAAGCGTGATGATTTTATTAAAAAGGTGGTAGCCACAGGAGATAAACAAATAGATTTCTTTTATGATGTGTCTACAAGTAAGTATTACATATTTAAAAGAAGAACAAACAGTATAGATGAGGCCAATGCCATAAAGCAAATAGATAAAGACAAACCGTATAATGCAAGACTATCAATTGTTAAGATTGAAAATTAAATAAAGTTAACAGGGAAGTATTCTTTTTTTCTGAAATGCCCCATGACGAAAAACGGAATTAAAAATTAAGTATCATGAAAAGACCTACTTATGTAAACATAGCAGTAATCGTAGTTTTAGCACTACTAGGACTGCAATCTTATGGGCAAAACTTAGTGCCATTTGCACCGCGTTATGATGAAGCTATAAAAGGTGATATTCTTTTAATTGGGAATAGTAACGTAGGACTAGACGCTACTGATCCATATAATGGAAACGCTACTAATGATAATTTAGATGCAGCGGTATACGTTGATATTGATGGAGATCCAAGTACCTTCAACAGTAGTAGTGCTGATCTAGATGTGCCAAGTGATGACAGTTGTTATAGAATAGTATATGCAGGTCTTTACTGGAGTGCTGTTGTAGATGGTGATGATCCTATATCACAAGTTAAATTTAAACTTCCAGGTACAACCAACTATTTGGATATTACAGGAACTGAAATATACTATCAAAACGCTGCTAACGATAATAATTCAAACACTTATGCTTATTACCATGACGTTACAGATATAGTTGCAGCTTTACCAAATCCTGAAGGAACTTATACCGTGGCGAATATATCGTCTTTGGTAGGTCCTAAACCTAATGCCGAAGGACTTTCAGCAGGATGGTCATTATTTATAGTCTACGAAGACCCACTACTGCCAAGTAAGTACATCACATCATTTGACGGTTTTACCAAAATAACGAGTACAGTTAACGAAACCTTTCCAGTGTCTGGATTTAATACCATACCTACTGGTCCTGTAAGAGCAAAATTTGCATTTAGTACTATTGAAGGTGATAGACAATACACTGGTGATTATCTAAGATTAAATGGCACAACCATTGATGCTACTAATAATGCAGGAACGATAATAAGACCTGGAGATAATTTCTTTAATAGTTCGGTTTCAGATATTGATCCGGCTACCAACACACCAGAGCTCTATACTACCAGAAACCCTAATAGTTCTAATACCTTAGGTTTTGATGCTGGAATTATAAATATTCCTAATCCTGGTAACTCTGTCATTGCTAATGGCGCTACATCAGCCACTATAAGTTTAGGTAGTAACTTAGATATCTACTACTATTACTTTAGTGCATTTGCCATTGATATTATTGCTCCGAATATTGTTTTAACTAAAATTGTTGAAGACGATGCTGGAAATGACATCGGCGGACAGATCGTTAATCTAGGAGATCCTTTAAATTATATCATAGGATTTCAAAATACAGGAAATGATGATGCCACTAATTTTCAGATCAGAGATATCCTTCCTATAAATATTGTATTTAATTATCCTGAAGATTTGGTATTACCAGCAGGTGTGACTGTGGCCAGTTACGACCCTGATACTAGAGAACTTATTTTTGATATTGCAGATTATTTGGTTGAAGAAAACGATCCTGTTTTAGAAATACGCATTGAAGCGCGTGTTGTGGACACTTGTAGTCAACTCGCTGATGCGTGTTCAAACCTTATTAATAATCAGGCTTTTGCCACCTATCAAGGTACGATTAACCCTGATTTTGTTATTACAGATGACCCAAGTGTTAGCAGTAATACAGGTTGTTTGTTAACCCCTCAAGCTACAAACTTTTTGGCCGACTTAAATGATTGTACGTTTGAAGAGGATGTTACACTTTGTGGTAGCACTGTAGATTTAACTGCAGCAAACGGATACGATGCTTATTCATGGTCTACAAGTCCAAGCGGAACACCTGTAATTGGAACAACGCAAACCATTACCGTTGATGCTACTGGCACGTATTATGTTCATAATACAGCTGCGGCACCTTGTCAGTCCATAGATCAGACGTTTAATGTTCAATTATTTGGTAATAACGTATCTAACCCTGTTATACCTTATGCCGACGAAGTCGTTACTTGTCCTAATGATGGAAAACAATTACCGAATATATTCTTATGTGGAGCTAACGATTTCAGAGATATTCAAACTAACATATCAGACTCTACCTCTATTATTTGGGAACAATTAGATGAAAGTAGCTGCCCTGCGGTTGCAGATCCTGATTGCGCCAATGAAGATGGAAGCTGTGTTTGGAACGAAGTAGAAAATGGCCCTAATTATGTGGCTGATAC
>JABDIQ010000120.1 GCA_013003655.1 Winogradskyella sp.
TGAGAAGGTTTAAACGCGGCAGACGCTTGAGATAAGCGCAGCAGATCCTTATGATCTTCAAGAGCTTCAAAGGCTTTAAGCTCCTCGTCATTAAGGTTATGGTCTAACCATTTTAATATTAATTCTTCTCGTTTCATAATTATCTCATTACTACTATAACAGTTTAAAACTAAAAATCCCTACCTCAGTTTTATAATTCTTTTATTTCTTCCCTCAATTTATTCAGTGCGCCATAAATTCGTTTTTCAACAGCCTTTACAGAAATATCCAATAGTTCGGCAATTTCCTTAAATCGTTTGCCTTCAACTCTATTCATTAAAAAAGCAACACGCTGAGCTTCCGTTAAGTTAGCTATTGCGCGTTGTAGTTTTTCGTTATACTGTTTTTCTTCCAATACATATTCTGGTGAAATATCGGTGTGAGATTTTTGCGGTGTTTTTTTAAATTTCAGCACCACTTTTTTATGGGCAGTGGCATTAAGCATTAAATTGTTGGCTGATGTAAATAAGAAACTCTTTGCTTTGTCTGGTGGAATGTTAGCACAGTTCTCCCATAGTTTTATAAAGGCTTCCTGAACTTTATCCTTAGGATCATATTCTTCACCAAACTTATAATATAGAAAATCATGAAGATGCTTTGAATGCTTTTTAAATAAGGCAGCAAAAACGTGTTCTGCACAAATGTTATCATTCAAATTGCGTGGCATATACTTTAATTATGTCGTTAAAATTAAATAAAAAACAATTATGAGGTAGGAGAAATTAAACTTCAACTGTTATATATAAAATTGCTAAAAACAAAACATTATGAAATTTCTAATGAAACCTACACTATTATTGACCTTTTTTGCCCTATTTCTATTCACTTCTTGTCAGGATGAGGTGGTAGATATTATCGATCCTAACGAACAGGAAACTATTGTACCTGGCTCAAGATTAGCTAATCTTATGCGCAGTGCGACATCTAATGATGGATCTTACGATAACATTTTAGATAATTCGGACTGCTTTTCAATAGAATTACCTGTTACAATTATTTTAGATGGGATTACCATTACAATAGAAGAAGCAGATGATCTTGATGAATTAGAAGATCTTTTAGAGGAATTGGTGGACAACGAAGATTTTATTGACTTTGTTTTTCCGTTAACAATTATCCTAAATGATTATACAGAAATTGTCATTGAAAGTTTAGATCAGCTCGAAGCTTACATCGACCAGTGTGATAATGATGAGGACGTAATTGAATGTGTAGATTTTCAATATCCTATTTCTTTCTCCGTATTTAATACAGAGTTTCAAGTTATAGATACTATCGTTATAGAAAGCGATCAGCAACTTTATGCATTTCTAGAATCTTTAGATGATGAAAATGCTGCCCTTTTAATAAGTTTAAATTTTCCGGTAACATTGGTTTATGCTAACGGAGATACCTTAGTAGTCAACAACAATCAGGAATTATCAGACGCTATTGAAGCAGCTGAAGAAGATTGTGATGACGACGACCCTACGCTTTGTGATGAAGATGAAATTGCACAGAATTTATTAGAATGTCGTTGGGAAATCGATGATACTAATTTCAATGATTTTGATGATCTTTATATAACCTTTAATGCCAATGGTGGATTTGTAATAGAAGGTGCACCTGGCACTGCAAACGTTACTGGTAACTGGGATTTACAGACTACAGATATTGGTGTAAAACTTATATTATCAGAATTAACCGCATTTCAAGAAGACCTTGGTGGTATTTGGTTAATTGTAGAATGCGAAGAAGATGAACTAGAAATAATTAAAGGCGATTTAGAATTAGAACTAGATAGAGATTGCGAAACTGATTTTAATTGTGAGGTGCAAGATCTGGCCGAAGACCTTTTAGAATGCTATTGGATAGGTGTTTCTAATCTTTTTGAAAATATTACACCACAACCATTTTACTTTACGGCAAATGGTGAGGTTTATTTAGGAAATGCTAACGGAAGTGATGAAACACCAACAGGAACTTACGATATAGCTGTAACAGGTTCTAGTATTTATTTAATCTTAGACCTTGGTGTACCATACGAGTTCTTGAGTGGTGAGTGGCAATTAGTTGAGTGTGATGATGATAGATACGAGTTTATTAATGGAGATAACTACTTAGTTTTTGAACAAGAGTGTGAAGATCCAAGTGACGTTTTCGAATGTTTTAGTGATTTTGTAATCACCGCTTGCGATGAGAATAATGATATCGACGACGGAAAAGCTATATTTAATATCAGTGCAAATACTATAGGCACCGTTGATTGTGTAGCACCATACACGGCCTCATTCCATGAGACTGAAGCTGATGCGTCATCTAATATTAATGCTATTATAAATACTGAAGAAGTATTATCCGCATCAACGGTTTTATACTTAAGAATAGAAGCTTCTAATAGTGAATTTGAGATCTATGAAGTCGTTTTAGTAGTAGAAGATTGCGAACCTAATGGATGCTCAGAACTTGATGTAGATAATATCTTAATGGAATGCTCTTGGTTTGTCACCAACTATAATGGTAGTGATGACTTAAGCATTTATCAATTAGATTTCAATATGGACCAAGAATTGATCATTACCAATACAACTGATAATTCTACTATTACTGCAGGATGGTCAACCTTTGGAGGGCCAGATGGTGTTGTGGTTGAATTCTCAAATGTAAATGGATCTAACATACAGGCCATATCAGGTAACTGGACTGTTGTTGAATGTTCTGGTGAGATATTAGTATTTGCAAGAGAAAATGATCAAATGGTTTTAGAAAGAGATTGTAACACTAATAACTTCTGTAACGAGCAAGACGTACTTGCAAACTTATTAGAATGTGTATGGGTGCCAGTAAACTATAATGGAGATGATGTATTTGTAAATTATGTAATGCAATTTAACAGTGATCAATCATTAATAGTAGAAGGAAACGGAATGAATTTTACAGGAAATTACTCAATACAACAAGGTTCTGCATTGTTCTTATTCATCGGTGGCTTAGATAATACCGAAGTTCAAGACCTTGGAGCAGACTGGACAGTGGTTGAGTGTAATTCTAACCGATTAGAATTAGTTTCAAACAACAATATATTAGTCTTAGAAAGAGAATGCAATTAAATTACCGCTTGCATAATTAGGTTTAGTTTAAGTTGATGAAAAAGGGCATCCAAAATGGGTGCCCTTTTTGTTTTATTATTATTCGATGTGCTTACATAATCAGTTGTAAATTCTTAAATTTGCAACTTTCAACAATTCAAGAGATTAATAAAACATCAATGAATTATGTTTAATAATTTAAGTGAGAAATTAGATAAGGCACTACACGTTTTAAAAGGGCATGGCAGTATTACGGAAGTCAATGTAGCAGAGACTCTAAAAGAGGTAAGACGAGCACTCCTAGATGCTGATGTTAATTTTAAAATTGCTAAAGAATTTACTAATACCGTTAAAGAAAAAGCATTAGGTCAAAACGTATTAACCACACTTCAACCAGGACAACTCATGGTTAAGATCGTTAAAGACGAATTAACCAAGCTTATGGGTGGTGATGCTGAAGGTATAAATTTATCAGGTAATCCAAGTGTAATTTTAATGTCGGGTTTACAAGGTTCTGGTAAAACCACATTCTCAGGTAAGCTTGCCAATTATCTAAAAAATAAGAAAACTAAAAAACCATTACTAGTAGCGTGCGACGTTTATCGTCCGGCGGCAATTGACCAATTACATGTAGTAGGTGATCAAATTGGAGTTGAGGTTTTTAGTGATAGAGGAAATTCAGATCCAGTAGCTATATCAAAGGCAGGAATAGAACATGCAAAAGCAAATGGATTTAATATAGTCATCATTGATACTGCTGGACGATTGGCAGTTGATGAAGCCATGATGACCGAGATATCAAATATCCATAAAGCCATTGAGCCAGAGGAAACGCTTTTTGTTGTTGATGCTATGACAGGTCAAGACGCCGTGAATACAGCAAAGGCGTTTAATGATATTTTAAATTTCGATGGTGTTATACTTACCAAATTAGATGGTGATACCAGAGGTGGTGCTGCAATTTCAATTAAATCTGTAGTTAATAAACCTATCAAGTTTATTGGTACTGGCGAAAAGATGGAAGCCATAGATGTATTCTATCCGTCTCGTATGGCAGACCGTATTCTAGGAATGGGTGATGTGGTTTCCTTAGTGGAGCGTGCCCAAGAGCAGTTTGATGAAGAAGAATCTAGAAAGATTCAGAAGAAGATTGCGAAGAATCAGTTTGGGTTTGATGACTTCTTAAAACAAATTCAGCAGATTAAGAAAATGGGGAACATGAAAGACCTCATTGGCATGATACCAGGTGCTGGTAAAATGATGAAAGATATTGATATTGACGATGATGCCTTTAAAGGAATTGAGGCTATAATTCATTCTATGACTCCAAAAGAACGATCTAACCCATCAATCATCAATGCTAGTAGAAAGAAACGAATTGGCAAAGGCTCTGGTACATCTGTTCAACAAGTTAATCAGCTGTTGAAGCAGTTTGAGCAAATGAGTAAGATGATGAAAATGATGCAAGGTGGCGGCGGAAAACGCATGATGCAGATGATGAAAGGCATGAAATAAACATATAAGTGATTTAAATTCATACAATAACAATGACAATTTTAGACGGAAGAAAAGTTAGTAACGACATTAAAAATGAAATTAAAGCCGAGGTGGACAAAATGAAAGCCAATGGTGAAAAAGTTCCACACTTAGCAGCTGTCATTGTTGGCAACGATGGAGCAAGTCTTACGTATGTAGGAAGTAAAGTTAGAGCCTGCGAGAGAGTAGGTTTTGAATCAACAATGGTGCGTCTCTCTAACACCACTAGCGAAATAGAGTTACTAGATAAAATCCATGAGCTTAATGATAATGATGATATTGATGGATTTATAATTCAATTACCATTACCAAGGCAGATAAATACACAGAAAGTGTTGATGGCTGTACATCCAGATAAAGATGTAGATGGTTTTCATCCAACAAACTTCGGTAAAATGGCACTTGATATGTCTACCTTCATTCCAGCAACACCTTTTGGAATTTTAGAACTTCTTGACAGGTATAATGTGGAAACAGATGGTAAACATACTGTTATTATTGGTAGATCTCATATTGTTGGTAGACCAATGAGTATCTTAATGGGTAGAAAAGGCTTTCCTGGTAATTCAACAGTAACCTTAACGCATAGTCATACCAAGAATATTACTCAAATAACATCGCAGGCAGATATCATTATTTCTGCTTTAGGTGTGCCTGGTTTTTTAAAGGCCGAAATGGTTAAAGATGATGCCGTAATTATTGATGTTGGTATTACACGTGTGCCTGACGATTCTGAAAAAGGGTACTATATTACTGGTGATGTGGATTTTGAAAACGTTAGCAAAAAGGCTAGTTTTATTACGCCTGTGCCAGGAGGTGTTGGCCCTATGACCATTGCTATGCTCTTAAAAAATACACTACTTGCAAGAGAACAGCACCATCGAAAGAACGATTAATTAATTCATTTAGCAAAAATTTGTGAAGGGTCTTTAAAGGCTTTAAATTCTAGAGCATTACCTGCTGGATCATTAAAGAACATGGTGGCTTGTTCACCGGTTTGGCCTTCAAATCTAATGTAAGGCTCAATAATAAAATCAATATTCTTTTGCTTCAATTGATGAGCAAAATCATTAAAAATATCCCAAGGTAATACCACCCCAAAATGAGGAACAGGTACATGTTTACCATCCACAGTATTTGTGTGTAGGTCTTCTTCAGTTTTTGGTTTGTAATGAATAACTAACTGGTGACCAAAAAAATTATAATCCACCCAGTGGTCACTGCTACGACCTTCTTCAAAATTTAGAACACTAGTATAGAATGCTCTACATTCTTTTAAATTATGAACAGGAATAGCTAAATGAAATGGTGAAAGTGCTGCCATTGATTCTTTGATTTTAGGTGTCTTAAAATTTATTATTCGCTAGATACATTGTTCCAAATATCTAGAAATATTTTCCACTCGTTGTCTATTTTTTTCCAAATGATAACATATTTGCCTTGCCAAGATACTTCTCGTTTATCCTTAGTTAAGGTCTTTCCTTCATAGTAACCATAGTCGTAGGCGATGTCATTTTCAATTATTATATCCTGAGGTGTAACCTTATGATGTAGAATTTTTACACCATCTGGTAGTGACCAATAAGTTTTTAGTTCTGCTCTACCGGATAAGATATTCTTATTATTTGGAAAAATTTTACCATCTTCTGTGTACATGTCCAATAAGGCATCTATATTTCCATCCATATAGGCTCTAGAAAATGCACTAATATTAGCTTTAATAGTGTCGAGATTGTTATTTGTTGATGTTTGTTTTTTACAATCAATTTTCCAAGTTGGATAAACGACCTGTTCTGATTTATCTACCCATTCACCAATCCATTTGTATCCGTTATCATTTATGTCGTAAAAGGTTAATCTGTAGAATCCGTCCATACTATTTGGTGCTTTTTGATCTCTATATAGCACTATATTGTTGTTTTCTTTTTTGTTGCCTTCCCATGTGGGCAATGTTGAAGAAGGTGAACCTGAAGCGTAATAATGAACGTACCAACGACTGCTATCGGCAATGAATTGTCTTATACTGCCCGAATGTTTACCATCGGCCTTTAACGTTTCGTCCTGCACAGCCATACCATTCATAATGTATTTCCATTCCCAAGTCATGTCAATAGGTTT
>JABDIQ010000129.1 GCA_013003655.1 Winogradskyella sp.
GCTTCTACCTCACTTATATTTAGTTTATCCATAATCATTTTTACGCCTCTATTGACCAGTTTTGTATTGCTCAATTGCATGTCAACCATTTTGTTGCCTTGAACCTTTCCTAATTTAATCATACTCACAGTAGTAATCATATTTAGAACTAATTTTTGAGCGGTGCCAGCCTTCATTCTTGAACTACCAGTAACAAATTCTGGACCTACAACAACTTCAATAGGATAAGCGGCTAAATTTGAAAGAGGACTTCCTGCATTGCAGGTAATGCATCCTGTAGCGATGCCATTTGTATTGCAGGCCTCAATAGCACCCAATACGTAGGGCGTAGTGCCAGAGGCGGCAATACCTATAACTACATCTTTTGAAGATACGTCATGTTTTTTTAGATCTAACCAACCTTGTTCTAACGAATCCTCGGCAAACTCTACAGCTTTTCTTATAGCTGTATCGCCTCCTGCAATAAGACCTATGACCAATTCATGAGAAACTCCAAATGTAGGTGGACACTCGGAGGCGTCTAAAATACCCAACCTTCCGCTAGTTCCTGCTCCTAAGTAGAAAAGTCTACCGCCATTACTTAATCTGTCTATAACAATAGATGTAAGATTTTCAATTTGAGGTAACGATTTATTAACCGCGTGAGGAACTGTTATATCTTCGGTGTTGATATGACCAAGAAGTTCAGCGACTTGCATATGCTCCAGATGATCATAGAAGGAATCTTCTTCAGTAGTTTTTTTAAAATCCATGCTTAAAATTACGCATAATTGTTTAGTTGATAGTGTATACTAATTCATCAACTTCCGATAATCTAAAATAACCAAATGGAAAATTATCTGGATTAGTTTGATTTATACAATTACCTCTAACTGTAGCAGGTTGAGTTTCAAAAGGTCCGCCATTTTCTAAACTGCCTTGTTGTAGTAGTATGAACATAAAGTCATAAAACTCTTCTGAAACACCATAGTTTCTAATAGTTACTTCATCTCCACTTTGTAAATCTTCTTCAGTGTAAAATCCAAAAATCTGATTACCGTTTGTAAATCTGTCTTCGTAAACTTCGAGTGTTGGCACTAACACCAAGTCACTTATAAATTCAAATAAATAATAGTTTTCTTCATCTACTGGATCGGTATAGAACGCTTTAAGTTCTATATCATTACCAGAAAATCCACCATTATCATTTTGTTCTACAAAATCTATTTCTGAAACAGATTTCAATTGCTCTTGAGCGATATAGGTTTCATTATCGTAAACTATGTTCAATGTATAAATCTCATCTATTACTGGAATAAATGTGTCGGTTTTGTAAATACCTGTATTTCCATCTTCCAAGAAATTAAATATGTTATTATTAGAATCGGTGATTGTAACTATTGCATTATTAGCCGGTGGAACGGTTTCATCAAAAAATGATGTTACTAAAGAGAGTTTAATGTGTTGCTCATTTCCTGTTGAATTTTTGAACCAATTAATAGATGCATCTATGACTAAACGAGGTTCTACGCTGTTTAAATCAACGTCTATAACATCTTCACAGGAAGTTATAATTAAGAGGCCTACAATAGCTAAAATTATCTTTTTCATTTTAAAACTTAAAATTATAAGAGACCGATGGTACTATGCCAAAAATGGCAAGCCTTATAGCTTCATTAGTGCCTGAATTTCTGTTTTCTCTAAACGTTATGTTAGCCGCATTACGACGATTGTAAATATTATAAACTCCAAATACCCATTCACCAATCCAACGATTTTCTGCTGTTACTTTAGGTTTATAGTTTAGCGCCAGATCTAACCTATGATATGTAGGCAAACGGCTTGAATTACGAGATTCGAAACTCGGAATTGTAATACCATTGTATTGATATTGACCGTTTGGAAATGTTGCTGGTTGCCCTGTTTGAAGTAAAAAATTGCTACTTA
>JABDIQ010000177.1 GCA_013003655.1 Winogradskyella sp.
TTTAGATCCATTAATTGCCAAGATGAAAGCTCATAACTTTTATGGTGATTATCTTAATAATAAACCAGATCTTTTTCAATTTCTTGTTTAACTAACCAAAATTTATGGACATACCAAAAGCTTATAAGATTGATGCATTAATCCATCAAAACACGTATTTAGTTGAAGGTCAACTTAAACATTGGAATGGTGAAATGTCAGAAGTTTATTCAACAATATCCAGTACCTCAGATTACAAGCCAACACATTTAGGAACTGTGCCCAATCTAAGTGAGAAGGAGGCATTAGAAGCATTAGACTCTGCTTGCTCTGCTTACGCTAACGGTCAAGGACTATGGCCCACAATGAAAGTAGAGGATCGAATAGCCTGTATGGAAAAATTTGTGTCTCAAATGAAAACAAAACGAGATGAGGTTGTTAAATTATTGATGTGGGAAATTGGTAAAACACTGGCAGATTCTCAAAAAGAATTTGATAGAACAGTAGATTACATCTATGATACAATTGAAGAGTACAAACAAATAGACAGAGATAGTGCTAAATTTGAAAAATATGATGGCGTGTACGCACATATAAGACGCGGACCATTGGGTGTTGTATTATGTTTAGGGCCTTATAATTACCCGTTAAATGAGACGTTTTGTTTGCTTATCCCGGCCTTGATCATGGGTAATACAGCTATTTTTAAACCGGCTAAATATGGTGTGTTATTAATTACACCACTGATGGAAGCCTTTGAAAACAGTTTCCCAAAAGGTGTAGTCAATGTTATTTTTGGTAGAGGAAGAGTTTTAGCTACTCCAATTATGGCTTCGGGAAAAATAGATATGTTGGCTTTAATAGGTAATAGCACATCTGCTAATGCGTTGCAAGAAAGTCACCCTAGGAAAAATAGGTTACGATTGGTACTTGGGCTAGAAGCCAAAAATCCAGCAATCATTCTTCCTGATGCTGATCTTGATTTAACCATAACCGAATGTATTTCAGGAACTTTATCGTTTAATGGACAACGATGCACCGCTTTAAAAATAATCTATGCGCATGAAAATGTAGTAGAACAATTCAATAAACGATTTGCAAAACAAGTTGACACGCTTCAATTTGGAAATCCATGGGATGAAGGTGTTAAACTAACACCATTACCAGAAGCTGGTAAGACAGAATATATCCAAGAGTTAATCGATGATGCCATACAGAAGGGTGCTAAAGTAATTAATGAAAGAGGTGGAGAGACCTACGAGAATTTTATATTTCCTGCGGTTCTTTACCCAGTGACAAAAGACATGAGAGTGTACAAAGAGGAACAGTTTGGCCCTGTTATCCCAATCATGGCTTTTAAAGATATTGATCAGCCTTTAGACGATATGGCTGAGTCTAACTATGGGCAACAGGTGAGTGTTTTTGGTAAAGACACTAAGAAACTAGCACCACTTATTGATACCTTAGTTAATTTGGTATGTAGAGTAAATCTTAATAGTTCCTGCCAACGAGGACCAGATGTTTATCCATTTACTGGAAGAAAGGACTCAGCATTCAGTACGTTAAGTGTACATGATGCATTGCGTTCGTTTTCAATTAGAACCTTTGTAGCTTCAAAAGACAACGACTATAATAATGATATTATAAAAGACTTATTAGATAAAAAGACGTCTAACTTTATTAGTACAGATTATATTCTTTAGTAATATTTAGACATTAATTGTCTAAAATTGAATTATTTACAAATAATGCTGCTTGAAGCAGGTATTTTCATAATTCTTTACAGAAATAATTACAAACATAGCTTTCAATTAAAAATAATTAATAGATTTACCCTATGAATACGCAAAAAAATAAATTACGTTTTAGATCTCCCAGATTGCGCACGGCTCCTGTGCGCCGCTAGTAGTATTACTTAGCAACCCTCGTAAAACGTTAATTTTATTTTTTAATCATGTACATTACCAACTCCCATCTAAAGTCTTTCAATTATCATCAAATGATCAATAATCATTTTAGGATCGTTGTGCCACAACCTACAGGGCGTCGCCCTTAGGGTGTATGCATTCAATTTTGAACTTAGGTGTGTCCGGTTCAGCAGTAAGGCTTAAATAAAACATCAATTTAAAAATTATAATTCTAGATAATGAAAATCATTATTGCAGATAAATCACATAGCATTTACGCATCTATTATTTGCGATACTATTGCCGAAGCCGCACAGGTAAGAGGTACTGGTATCGCTAGACGTACAACTGAGTATATCATTTCAAAAATGGAACAAGGAAATGCGGTTATTGCCTTAGATAATGAAAACTTTGCTGGCTTCTGCTATATAGAATCTTGGGGACATGGAAAGTTTGTTGCCAATTCTGGTTTAATAGTTCACCCAATGTATAGAGGTATTGGACTGGCTAAAAAAATAAAGAAAGTAGTTTTTGAACATTCAATAACAAAGTTCCCAGGTGCCAAGGTGTTCAGTATCACTACTGGTTTAGCCGTTATGAAAATGAATAGTGAATTAGGTTATAAACCAGTAACCTTTTCAGAATTAACAGACGATCAATCCTTTTGGAAAGGCTGCCAGACGTGTAAGAATTATGATGTTCTTCAACGAACCAATCAAAGTATGTGTTTATGCACAGGAATGCTCTATGATCCAGCTTCAAAATCAACTGAAGAGAAGAGAAAAATTAAAGAAAAAGTGTTTAATAGACTCAAACAAATGAAGCAATCACTATTCTTAAAAAACAATAAGCAATGAAAAAATTAGTAATAGCATATAGTGGTGGGTTAGACACCTCGTATTGTGCGGTAAGTTTATCTAAGCAAGGCTATGAGGTACACGCAGTAAGTGTAAATAC
>JABDIQ010000180.1 GCA_013003655.1 Winogradskyella sp.
ATGACCAATGATGCCAGAAAACGAATTACAGCACTAGAGCAATTTACCGAATTAGGCAGTGGGTTTAATATTGCTATGAAAGATTTGGAGATAAGAGGAGCAGGTGATTTATTAGGTGGAGAACAAAGTGGGTTTATAAATGAAATTGGGTTTGATACCTATCAGAAAATTTTAAATGAAGCCATTGAGGAGTTGAAAGAAACTGAATTTGCAGATCTCTATAAAGATGACGGCAAACCAAGAACCTTTGTAAGGGATATTACCATAGATACCGATTTTGAACTTCTATTTCCTGATGATTACGTTAATAATATAACCGAGCGTTTAAATCTATATACAAAACTAAACGAACTAAGATCAGAAGAAGACCTTGATACTTTTGAAGCCGAAATTGTTGATCGCTTTGGAGAAATGCCAGTACAAGTTGTAGATCTGTTAGATAGCGTAAGACTAAAATGGATTGCTACCAAGATGGGTATTGAGAAACTGATCATGAAAAAGGGTAAACTCATTGGGTATTTTATTCAAGACCAACAAAGCGCATTTTATCAGAGTGAAGACTTTACTAAGGTGCTTCAATTTGTGCAAACTCACCCTAAAGATTGCACTATGAAGCAGAAAGAAACGAGAAAAGGTTTACGATTATTAGTTACCTTTAATAACATTAAAAGTGTAAAACAAGCCGTTAATATTCTAAAACCTATATTGCATTAAATGCGCCTTTAAAACAATATGCTCATGAGAATTCTATCGTTAATTTGCTTATTACTACATGTTGCAACAAGTGCTCAAAACAGTGTTACAGGTACATTTATACCTGCTGAAAACTACTCCTATGCATTATTATATAAAGCCACACCTGAAGGTGCTGAGTATATAGATAGAGGCAGTTTAGATCGCAATGGAAGTTTTAGTATCGCCTTAAATGACACTGTATCTCCAGGAATTTATAAAATAGTTTATGCCTTACCTCCTGCAGAAAACAACTTCGATTTTATCTACAATGGCAAAGAAAATATTGATTTTGAATTTAGCACTAAAGACGGTGTAATTTTTAAAGATTCTAATGAAAATAAATTATGGTCTTCGTACTTAAGAAGTATAGCAATGGTTAACCAAACTATAAGTAATTATTATGCCCAGGAACACATAGATGAAGCAGCATTTAATGCTATTTTTAAAACGCTTAGTGATACTCAAAACGCTTACGAAGAATCTGCAAAAGATCTATTAGTCTCAAATTTTATAGTTGCAAACAGGCCATATATTCCAGAATCTTTTGAAGATCTATCTACCTATTCAATGAATGTAAAGGAGAACTATTTAAAGCATATAGATTACGACAATTACATACTTCAATGTTCTAGTTTTTTAAAAGAACACGTGCTGTCTTACGTTTTTGATATGGTTTCAAACGCCTCTAATGACACCTACAAAAACTTAGTGAATGATGTAGTTCAGTCTATGGAACATAGTAATCTTGTCATAAGGACAAATCTATTAGCACAACTATGGCAGCGCTTTGCAGAAATCAATAAGGCAACTCTCGCTAATTACGTAACTGACCAATACCTCTTAGATCTTGCCACCTCACTCAATATGACGTATTTAAAAGAGCGTATTCTTGCATATAAAAACACCTCTGTAGGTGCCAAAGCACCAAATTTTGAAGTCTCCCTTAACGATAACAAAACAACCTTGCACAATCTTAATGCTAAGGACTACTATTTACTAATTTTTTGGAGTAGCAGTTGTGGTCATTGTTTAGGCGAATTACCTGAGGTAAAAAAAGTGGTTGAATCAATTGCAAACATACAAGTTATAGCATTTGCGCTTGAAGATGACGACGAAGGATGGTCTAAAGAAAAGATAAACTATCCAAATTTTACGCATGTCTTAGGCCTTGGAAAATGGGAGAATGAGGTTGTAAAGCGTTATGATATTTCGGCTACACCAACATATTTTATTCTAAATAGTAATAAAAAAATTATAGGTAAACCCTTTGACTTTAAAGATTTGGTGGAAGCATTAGATCGGCTACAAAAAGAAAACACCCAGAAAAACTAAGTGTGTTTTTCTGAGTGTTTAGAAACTAAATAACCAACCAAATTTAGCTTCTTGTATTTTCCCTAGGATTATCTTTTTTAGGGGTTTTTTGCTTTCTTACTTTAGGTTTGTCTAAATGTTTTGTAACCTTCCCTGTTGTATCCGATTCTCTAAGGTATTGAATATAACCTACACCTTCAAACTCGTAAACAGTTCCAGAATTTGGATGATACAATTCTATCACCTCATCATTAATAACGCTTAATTCAAAGAATTCATTGTCAAAAAAGTCATAATCTAATGTTAATGTTTTTAAGTAGTCATTCCCGTGAACATTGCCAACACCATAAACTCCTGTATAATCCCAGTAAATGTTATTAGGATTGTAAACATTAACGTCCTGAGAACTTCTAAACGTAGAGTCATTTCCACCCGATAAAAATTGCAAATAATTTTCGTTGTCAAACTCGTTTAGTGCGCCATACTCACTAGTATATACTTTTTCCCAAGCTTCATACTCCTGTAGGAAATAATGAATGTTATCGTAAAACACAAAATCATAATCAAACGTTGCTCGCTGATATCCATGTAAAAAATAAGAGGTGTCAATAAATGGGTTGTATAATTCTATCGTATTGCTATCTATTTGGTAAACATCAAATGAGTCATATCCGTCAACCACATGATTGACATCCAATATCATATCATACGCATCGTATGTTCCTATTTGTACTCCAAAACCGTTTCCTTGATTACCAAAACCAACCAAATTGTTGTTTGCCATAAGTACACCGTTTCTAAACGATATTGTAAATGCAATTTGTAAAAACGGTGTTTCGCCGTATCCTTGAGTCTGATTGATGTCAACGTACCACAACTCGTGCGAACTTAAAAGTTGATTCAATGAGATGCCAGGAACTACTGGATCTACTATTATTACATCCTCGCGATAGCACGAGGTAAGTAAAGTGGCTGTTAAAACAAAACCAAAAAGTATTTTTAGCGTCTTCATAATCAATCAATTTTAGGATTACTATTTAATAAGATTCAAAACGCGTGCCAAAATCGTAAACACCTGATTAATAGAAGCTTTTAAACATTTATATTTTGTGTATTTTTGAAAAACAATCTCTTTTAGTTACACTATGGATAAATCTTTAAAATATGCAGTTTTTGGTGCAGGAAGTTGGGCAACTGCTATCGTAAAAATGCTATGCGAAAACCAGGATCAAGTAGGTTGGTATATGCGAAGTGTATATACGAAAGAGCATCTTATAAAAGAAAAACACAATCCTAGCTATTTAAGTTCAGTAGAATTTAATACCAATCAATTAATGTTAAGTAACGACATTAATGAAATTGCGAATTTTGGAGATGTGCTGATTTTTGTAATTCCGTCTGCGTTTATGCATTCAGAATTGGAAAAACTTACGGTAGATATTTCTAAAAAAACTATAGTTTCTGCGGTAAAAGGGATTATGCCAGAATCTGGACTTCTAGTTGGTGAACATTTTCATGATATCTATAACATCCCATTTGAAAATATAGCGGTTATTGCAGGTCCATGCCATGCTGAAGAGGTTGCTTTAGAACGCTTATCGTATCTCACCATATCTTGTGCAGATCCTGTGAAAGCCCAAAAAATTGCCAATGACCTCTCTAGTCATTATATAAAAACTAAAATTAGTGATGATATTATTGGTACTGAATACGCTGTAATGCTGAAAAACATCTATGCGATAGCTGCAGGTATAGCTCATGGTTTGGGTTATGGCGATAATTTTCAGAGTGTGTTAATGAGCAATGCTATACGAGAAATGAAGCGTTTTATAAAGAAAATGCACAAGATGAAACGCAATATCAACAATTCGGCATACTTAGGGGACTTGCTGGTAACGGGTTATTCTGTTTTTTCAAGAAACAGAATGTTTGGTAATATGATTGGTAAAGGGTATACGGTGAAGTCTGCCCAGATGGAAATGAATATGATTGCTGAAGGCTATTATGCTACCAAAAGTGCTCACGAATTAAACAAAAAGAATAAAAAGAAAACCAGATTACCAATTATTAATGCCGTGTACGCCATACTATATGAAGGTAAAGATCCTAAATCGACCTTTAAAAAATTAACCGAACAACTAGATTAAATGATTAACTAAGTTGGCAATACACCTTGTTGTTGCATTACAGGCAGTGCGCTTAAATTGCTTTTATGAATGCTATTCTTTTTAAATAGAAATGCCTTATCATACATTTTGTTATCTTCAAAAAACGTTACCTTAAATTCATTGTTTAAGGCCAATACATCATCCTGAAGCAGTTCAATCTTAGCATAGCTTTTGGCAGGTAAATTTTCGATTTTATGACGCATTATAGAGGTTTTTTTGGCGTTATCATACCCTTTTGAAACGATAAGAACCATCTCAATTGGCACCACTTTATTATTGATGATATAGGCATTCCAGTCCATAGTTTTATACTCTGGATGTTCTTCTAGGACAACCGTGACAATAACGTCTTTTACCTCAGGAAATTTAACGTCTTTTATCAATCTTTATAAGGCGCTTTTAAACTGTTCTAAAAACCGTACATCATTTTCACTTAATAATCGTATATCGCTAATTTGATGCAGTAAGAGTGCCACACGGTCTATACCCATCCCAAAGGCAAATCCTGAATATTCTTTAGAATCTATACCACAATTTTCTAGCACATTAGGGTCTACCATACCACAACCCATGATCTCTAACCAACCGGTACCTTTGGTCATTTTGTAATCTGTTTCGGTTTCCAATCCCCAGTACACATCGACCTCTGCACTAGGCTCAGTAAATGGAAAGTAAGAAGGGCGCAACCTAATCTTAGACTTCCCGAACATTTCTGTGGTAAAATATTGAAGCGTTTGCTTTAAATCTGCAAAACTCACATCTCTATCTATATATAAACCTTCTACCTGATGGAAAAAGCAATGTGATCTTGCCGAAATAGCCTCATTTCTATAAACGCGTCCAGGCGATATGGTACGAATGGGTGGTTTATTATTTTCCATATAGCGTACTTGCACAGAACTTGTATGTGTTCGCAGCAAAATATCTGGATTGGTTTGAATAAAAAAGGTATCCTGCATATCGCGAGCTGGATGATACTCAGGTAAATTTAATGCCGAAAAGTTATGCCAATCGTCTTCTATCTCAGGTCCTTCACTCACATTAAATCCTATTTTAGAAAATATTTCAATGATCCTGTTCTTTACAATAGAAATAGGATGGCGTGCACCTATTTCAATAGGCTCACCAGGTCTGGTAAGGTCGCCATAAACACCTTGTTGAATATCTTTGCTTTCAATTTCTTGCTTAAGCGAATTAACCTTGTCTTCTGCTGTTTTTTTTAGTTGGTTTATAACTTGACCAAATTCCTTTTTTTGATCGTTAGCCACATTTTTAAACTCAGCAAAATAATCGTTTAGAATTCCTTTTTTGCCTAAGTATTTTATTCTGAAAGCTTCTACATCCTCCTTAGTAGTTGCAGTATATGCCTCAGCTTCAGCAATTAATTCTTTTATTTTTTCAATCATTGTATCTGTACTTGAAAGTGCAAATGTAACAAAACCTATTGTATGTAATCTGTTTCCAAAAAATAGTTCACTATAGCTTCTTTCATTAATATACTTTGTTCTCCAGCCTTTAAAAATGGCAATTGTGCTTTTACCTTATAGTGTGGCCAACCGTCCTCATCTACATAATCAAATTCATAAAAACCATAAGGCTCCAACACTTTGCAAATAGCAATATGCATGAGGTCTAATTTCTGGTCTTTTTTATATGATGTATGCAACTGACCTAGCTCTTGCACACCAATTAAATAGATAATGGCATCTAGATCTAAAGCGTCTCCATCTGCAAATTGAGCAGACAATTTATCTACTACTTTTTGCCAACGTTCCTTCAAAAGCTCGTCCCTAGACATATTAAGATTAGGTATTTCTTCGTTATAAGAATGCAAAGTTAATTTATATTTGCCTAAACCACACCACAAATGAGCATCATTGACATTGTTTTAGCAGCTTTACTTTTATTTGGATTAATACGTGGACTTACCAAAGGTCTTTTTGTAGAAATTGCGTCACTACTTGCATTAGTACTTGGTGTTTATGGCGCAATTCACTTCAGCAATTTTGCTGCTGATTTTTTAAATTCTAAAGTAGAATGGAATGAAAAAACAATCAATATTGTTGCTTTTGCTATAACGTTTGTTATTATAGTTTTGGCTATTAGTCTTGCAGGAAAAGCACTGACCAAACTCGCGGATTTTGCAGCCTTGGGCATTATTAATAAGTTATTAGGGGGTCTTTTTGGTGCCCTAAAAATAGGACTTATTTTAAGTGTCATCCTCATTGTATTTGATAAGATGAACAACACCTTACCATTTATTGATGAGGACGATCTTAAGGAAAGCGTGCTTTATGAACCCGTTAAATCTTTAGCTCCAATGATTTTTCCCAGTATTATAAAAGATGACACTGATATTCCCTCTGAGGATGTGACGGTTTGATACTAAAAAAAGCCATTCTTTCAAATGACTTTTTTAGTACTATATCAAAGTTACTTTAAGGTTCATAGCCTTAGAGCATATTTACTTTACCTGTTTTTAGACTATACACACCACCAACAATAGCAATTTCTCCATTGTCTTCCATCTCAGTTAAAATCTGACTTTTTTGTCTTATTCGTTCTATGGTTAGCAAAACATTGTTTTCAACCGTTTTTGCTACAAACTCTGAGTTTGATGAGTTAGCCTCTCCATCAACCTCATCTGCAGATTTTCTTACTGCTGGCATTATGTTTTCTAACATGGCTGTAATGTTACCGAGTTCAACACCATCGCAAGCTGCCTTAACAGCACCGCAACTCTCATGACCTAATACTAAGATTAACTTACTTCCAGCAACGTTGCACGAATATTCTAGACTTCCTAAAATATCAGTATTTTCAAAATTCCCTGCCACACGCGAAACGAATATGTCTCCAATAGCTTGATCGAATACCGTTTCTACAGGAACACGTGAATCTATGCACGATAATACAACTGCCTTTGGAAATTGACCTGTTGTTGTTTGATTAATAAGTGCAGAGTTATCTGTTTCTTCCGTGTTGTTGTTTACAAATCGTTCGTTTCCCTCCAATAGATCTTGTAACGCGCTATTAGGTGTCATAGCGCTTTGTAATTCTTTAGTTATTGCTAAATTTTTCATCGTTTTAATTATTTATTCCCAGCTTGCTGGAATTGATTGTACTTAATATATATCCTTTACATTTTGTTTTATCCATTTAAGGCATTGATCAAAGTTCTTAAAGACATGTTCTTTTGGAATTAGATCTGGAATAATATCAATGCGCTCCATCATATATTTAGGTTGTTTCAATAGGTTTACAAATAGAACATCTATATTTTGTTTTTTTAGATCTACGAGTACATCTTCCATAGCATATAATCCAGACTGATCCATGTATTGCATTCTTCCTAATCTAATAATTACTGTTTTTGCTGTAGGAGGAATTTGTTTAGACAACGCCTGAAAATCGCTTGTAGAACCAAAAAATAAAGGCCCTTTAATATGTTTTATAAACACTTCTTCTTTTAAATTATCAGGAAAATCGGCTTCATCAGCCCATGCCTTTTCTTTTAGTTTTCTTACATCAGATCTCCTTGCGGTAAGATCACCGATCTTTTTCATAAACATTAAAGAAGCAATCACTAACCCTATACCTACAGCATACACTAAATTCCATACGGTTGAAAGGACTAATACAACGAGCATTACAATAACTTCAGAACTTACTTTTAAAGGTCCTATTTTTATGTCTTTTGGAAGTACAGGTATGGCTTTCAGTCCTTTGTAATCCATAACTCCAATACCAACCGTTATTAAAATACCAGCCAAAACAGCTGCAGGTATTCTAGATGCAACAGGTCCTAAAGCCAATAAAATGACCAATAACAATATACCTGCTATCATACCCGACAAGCGTGTTTTACCACCAGCATTAATATTAACAACTGTTCGTATTGTAGCGCCAGCACCTGGTATACCACCAAATATAGCTCCTATACTATTGCCTATGCCTTGCCCAACCAATTCTTTATTGGGTTCGTGCTTAGTTTTAGTCATATTATCTGCAACTACACTTGTAAGCAAAGAGTCTATCGCTCCAAGTAACGCTAATGTTATTGCTGTAAAAATGTATGGTGTTATTGCTGATAAACTAAAACTTGTAAATATTTCTAATCGTGGTATTGGTAATCCGGTAGGTATTTCTTCGATGGGTCTGTAGTCCATGCCAAATCCATATGCCACTCCCGAAACAACAATTAATGCCACCAATGCACTTGGTACTTTTGTTGTTATACGTTTAAATCCATAAACGATAAAAATTGTAGACAATGCTAGTGCCAACTCTAACCAATCTATATTCTTGATAGCACGTGGTAAAACATTAATAGTCCCTATAACACCAGAGCTCGCAGATTTTGCCAATGTTTGAGATTCCTTTGCAATATCTGCCTCGGTTAGTTGTTGTGCACGACTTATGGTTTCTTCAAAATCTTCTAAGACCAAAATCCCTTCGCCTGCTTCTTCTCTTAAGATATTTTCGAGAATTAACTCTTCGGCTTGTGGCTTAAATTGACTCACCAACTCAATATCTTCCTTTGGATAATAACCAATGGAAGGCAGAATTTGAGTCACTAAGATAATCACTCCAATAGCTGTCATAAACCCTGAAACCACCGGATAAGGTATGTATTTTATATACCTACCAAACCCTAAAAACCCTAAGGCTATCTGCATTAAACCAGCTAGTAGAAATACGGTTAATATGGCAGGCAACGCCTTTTCAATACTACCGTCATTTGCTGCTACTATACCAGCAATAACAACCATACTAACTGCAGTCATAGGTGCAGTAGGTCCTGATATTTGTGTATTAGTGCCACCAAAAAGTGCGGCAAAAAAACTAATGAATATGGCACCATAAAGACCGGCACTAGGTCCAAGTCCTGAAGAAACTCCAAAAGCTAACGCCAATGGCAATGCAACAATACCTGCGGTAATTCCGCCAAAGGCATCGCCCTTGATGTTAGAGAATAAGTTTTTCATTGATTTAGTGAGTTAAAGACTCTTAAGATAACCTAATTTTTAGGATATTTCAAGATACTTTTAGTTTCATCATTTCTAAATTTTCTTTTATTAGGTTTAAAGTGGTTTAAATCACTAATTCTAGATGGTTTATACCGTATCACTTATCATTAGAGATACGTCAACTTTGTCTAACATTTTATTTAAACTCAGTGCAAATTTTTTGTCTTCATCTCTTTTTAAACATAATACGTTAACAGCACTTTTGTTTATATAAGATCTTATGTTAGACATTGTATTGTCATTTTTTTCAAAAGTATATTCAACAACTTTATTTGCCGGAGCAGTGGTATCGTTTGCTTTTGGTTTCCCTTGCTTAGATGACACGTTAAAAGTTACTATAGGTTTGGTTGAATGATAAATAAACTTATCCATACATTTTAAAGTACTGTAATCAACTGTACTATTAAACATCCCTAACTTAAGATCTGCTTCTGGATTAATGGAGTTGCCATCAGAGGCTATAATCACCGAACCATTGTACTGCTTAATTATAAATTCTGAAATGTTATTACTTACCAGCTTTAAGCGTTTAGATTTACGCTTGCCCATAATCACCAAATCTGCATTAGTTTTGTTTAACTTACTAAGTATTTCGTTTTTGATATGGCCTATAACATAAGAATATGAAACAGAAATACCATGCTCCTTTGACAAGGATTTGGCTAGTTTTTTTAGTTTATTTTCTGCTTTTATATACTTCTCGTTGATGTTACGCATAGCAGATAGCTGGCTTTCTGCACCTACTACATCAAGAGGTTTCATTACATAAAAAAGCTCAACGGTTGCGTCAAACATTTTGGCTAGTCCAATAGTGTTTTCCATTAAATGCTTTGAACTATCAGCTATATTGATAAGGGTTATTATTTTAAATTCGTCTTTTTTCATGACCTTGTGTTTTAAGTTGTTTTTGGTCTAAGTTTAAAAAATTCTATAAAGCTCTCCGGATTCTCAACAATACCCTTTTCTGAAATAAGTTTAATGTCTATGTTTCGTTCTTTGGCTTTATAAGCAAAATCGTCTAATATCTCAATGATATCGTGGTCTAAGTATCGTGTTTTCCTTACGTCAAACTCTAAAAAGGTGTCTCTTGGCAAACTATCTAATTCTTTCAAAATGGCTCCCTTATTAAAGAATGTAACCTCTTCGGCCAAAGTCATTTTAATTCTATGTTTTCCATTACTTTTATCTTCAATATGAAGGAAATGTGAGTTTTGATAACTTTTTATGAGTATTACTACAATACCTACTGCTAGTCCTAATCCAATACCAATTAATAGATCCGTAAATACAATACCTACAACCGTTACCGTAAATGGCACAAATTGCTTCCATCCTAAATCGTACATCTGTTTGAATAGTGCAGGTTTAGCAAGCTTATAACCAACAATTAGTAACACTGCTGCTAATACAGATAGTGGTATCATGTTCAACAATCTTGGTATGATGATAATGGATATTAAAAGTAAAAATCCGTGAATTATAGTAGAGGCTTTACTCTTACCACCAGATTGAATATTAGCAGAACTTCTTACTATTACTTGCGTAATTGGCAAGCCACCAATTAAACCCGATATCACATTTCCAGTACCTTGTGCTATTAACTCTCTATTGGTTGGTGTTACGTTTTTATCTGGGTCTAATTTATCAGTGGCTTCCACACATAATAACGTCTCTAAACTAGCTACTAACGCAATTGTAAAGGCAACTATCCAAACTTCTGGATTTGATATTATTGCAAAGTTTGGAAAACTAAATTGACCTAAAAAAGAGTCAATCCCTTCAGGAACAGGCACACTAACTAAGTGAGATTGTTCTATAGCGAAATAGTCATTATTTTGCGTTAGAACATAAAATATAATACCTAATACCACCGCTACTAGTGGTCCTTGAATAATTTGGAAAATCTTATGCTTATTCATTAGCACATTACCCCATAAAATGAGTATCCCTAAAGAGATGATACCTATGGTCATTGAACCAATGATTATATTATCAAAGATGTTGAAAATTGCAGAGAATGTATTTTCTCCTGTTGTTTCAAAAAAGCTTACAGAGCCTTCTGGTCCGGCATCATAACCAAAAAAGTGAGGTATTTGCTTTAAAATTATAATAATACCAATACCGGTTAACATGCCTTTAATAACAGAGGACGGAAAATAGTAACCAATAACTCCGGCTTTTAGCACACCAAAAACAAGCTGTATAATACCTCCTAAAACAACAGCTACTAAGAAATTCTGGTAACCGCCTAAGGTACTTATTGCAACTAAAACTATAGCTGCCAAACCTGCAGCCGGACCACTAACACCAATCTTAGAGCCACTTATAGAACCTACGACAATACCACCAACGATACCTGCAATTAGTCCGGAAAATAGTGGTGCACCACTGGCCAAAGCAATTCCTAAACATAGTGGTAATGCAACAAAGAATACGACAATACTCGCTGGTATGTCATTTTTTAAAGTTTTAAACATGATATAAATAAATTGAGTCTTCAATATATAGATTGATCAAAGACAAAAATGAGTATTAAGCGGAAAACGCCTTTTATTTTAGATTTAGCATTAAACGAATTTGAATTCGGGAGGAGGTGTAATTAAATTTAGATGGGGTTTCGGATAATTTTTGAATGTATATCCAGTCAATGATTTTGACGCATTGCCATCACAGTTAGTTTCAAAGAAATCTGTTTTATCTTCAAAAATAAGTTTGAAGTTTCCACTTTCTTCTTCTTCGTTGACACTAAAAAAGAGAGAAATATCAACAGAATCATCAATTGATGCAATAATTGTTGGTGCAGCAATAAAAGCCATAAAAATTATGGTGAAAAATATTGAGAAATAATATTTTGGCTGGTTTTTCATAAAGTTTATAAAGATAAAATTTTAATAAAACTTATATGTTAATCAAACTTTAAAATTTACGGATTAGTTTAATATCCTTTGAAGGAATCCAACCCATGGTTCCATCTGCCAATTTGATTTTATGCCAACTTTTTACTGTATCTAAAACCTGTACCTTAGTGCCTTCGTGCAATCTAAAAGCCTCTTCACTTCGTAGATTGGGCTCCGTCTTTACTTTACTTTCCTGTGCAAAAACAATGGCAGGTTTGTCGTCATTATATAAACTATAATTTTGGAAAGCCATAAATACAGAAGATACACTTATGAGTAAGCTTATAACACTTACCACGAAAGCAATTCGTTTTTTGGCTGTGGCGTAAGAGAAATGATAGAACAAAAATAATAGAACAAAAACCAACATACTTAGTACAGCAATCTTTGCCCAAGCATCGTATGTAATACTATTAACAACATTTTTATAAATGCGTGAAAATCCTACTTCGGGAACACTCCCTATAGCATCAACGGTCATGTTTTGTGCAAAAGCAAGATTATTCTTTATTTCACGATCATTAGGGTCTAATGCTACTGCCTTTTCGTAATAATAAATACTAGGTGCTATATTATTTAATTTATAATGAGCATTCGCCAAATTAAAATATACAGCAGCTGAGTGCTCATTAGATGCTAAGATGGCTTCGTATTTCTCTATGGCTTCTGCAAACTTGCCTTCATTGTAAAGCTTATTACCCTCTTCAAAAAGAATTTCGCCCTGAGACCAAGCGCTCATCACACTTATTAAAGTAACTATGAAAATTAATAATTGTTTCATGTTATCTCAATTCTTTATCTAGTTTTGAAATGGTTTTTGCTGCCTTTTCATAATCATTTTGCATCGTTACTGTAGTAATTGGAGTGTAACGCGCCAACTCGCAACTTTCTAATAGATCTGTAAATTCTTCTATGGTTTGGCTGTTGACATTTCGTTGAGACAGCAGTGCAATTATTTTGTCTTTATTAAAGTCACTAGTTTCTATTCGTAATTTTGCCTTAAGATAATTATGTAACGCTCTTTCTAATGCTTCGTAAAACTGCTCCTTTTCACCTAAATTCTTTTTAGCTTCACTTAAATATTTTCGTGCTAATCTGTCTGCTTTTCGTACTTTATTACCTACAACGTCTGCATCTCTTTTGTCCTTACCTCTGCGGATTACAATAGCCAACGGAATGGCAAGTAATGGTAAAAGTAAAGACATCCAAAATAGAGTGGATTTAAAAAAATGCGTTGTTGATATAGAGGTAAGGTTTGGTTTGGTTTTTATAAACGCAAATTGGTCTTTATTGGTAATAACATTTTGCTTACTTGATGTTTTGTTGGGATTTTCATTGGTGGAAGAAATCATCGCTGAAGGACCTTCAAGAACATCAATAATAATCTCATCTGAGGTAATTCGCTTATAGGATTCCGTCTTTAGATCGAAATAAGAAAAAGAAATACTAGGTATAGGGTATTTCCCTTTATATGCCGGAACGATGGTGTATGAATCTGAAATCTTACCACGCATACCACTGAGATTGGTAGACACATATTCTTTGTGTTCTGGTTCAAATACCTCTAAGGAACTTGGTGCTGTAAGTTTAGGTAATTCAAATAATTTAAGATTTCCTTTTCCACTTACCTCTACTAATGCTTGTAATGATTCTGTTGCATTTAGCTCTGTTTTAGTTGTTGTAACGTTAAAACTATAATCACCAACTGCACCTTTAAAATCTGCTGGTTTGCCTGCTTCTGGCAAAGGTTTTACATTGATAGTTCTACTACCTGCAGATACCGTTTTTGGTACGCGAGTCATAATTCTATTGCCAAATATATCTGTACGACTCGTTGGTACCTCAACCGTAATATCTAAACTCAGAGGCTCTATTTTAAGTTCACCTGTTTTTTGAGGGTAAAGCACGGTTTTTCTTAAGACCACATAACGATAATCTTCACCTTTATAAGTTCCATTTTCTATTTTAAGGCCTTTAATTTCAATATTCTGACTCCAAAAATCATTATACCTCGGATTATCTTTCTCTCGCCAGTTGCTAACACCAGTATCTGGTGACACATAGAGTTTATAAACAACAGTAATGGCCTCATTTAAATAAGGATTTGTTTTTGAAACTTCAGCTACTAAATGAATATTCTCAGATGCAATAAATTCTGCATTATTTCCATCTTTTGGCCTATCTACAGCCTTTGTAACTTCTATTTTTACAGGGAACGTTTTATATATTTCACCTTCTATTTCTATGGTGGCTTGCTTAATTGTAAAGCTTCCTACACTTTTAGGTGCTAAAAAATAACTATAGGTTTTTGAATATGTGCGTTCACCATTGATCCATGAATTGCTAACCGAAGTATTAGGACCACCAACAACTGTAAACCCATCAAAGTTAGGAGGGTTAAAATTGTCACCATCCTTATTCATTTCAAAATCAATCCGTAACCGCTCATTAACACCTAGCTTTTGCTTACTCACTTTAGCCTCAAACTTAACCTGAGCTAGAGCCATACTATTGCAAGCAATAAGTATAATTAACGCTATGTGTTTTATTAGTTTCATTGTTTAATTGACTAAGAATTATTTTACCAGTCTTTTTCAGTTTTTATTTTTGCTCCTTTTTGTTTTTCAGCATTTATTTTTTCTTGTACTTTCTGTTCTTGGTTATTCATGGCCTCTAGGATATTCTTAATCTGTTGAGGTGATAATTGTCCTGGTTGTGGTTTTGGCTTTTTCTGCTTTTTATTTTCATCGCCTTTACCATCATCTTTCTTATTCTCTTTTGGATCTCCATTTTCGTCCTCCTTATCTTCACCTTCTTTTTTATCCTTATCGCCTTCATCTTTATTATCATCTTTCTCGTCACCATCATCTTTTTTATCCTGATCCTCCTTATTTTCATCTTCACCCTTATCATCCTCCTTATCTTCTTCGCCATCGCCTTCTTGTTCTTCTGCACACTCTTTGGCCAAGGCTAAATTATATCTCGTTTCATCATCTGTTGGGTTACTTCTCAATGCATTTTTGTAAGCTTCAACAGCCTCTTTGCATAATTTGTTTTGCATTAAAACATTGCCAATATTATGATATGCTTTGTGTTTTTCTTCCTTTGTTACGGCATTCTTAACTGCCATTTGGTTAATGTATAAGGCCTCATCAAACGTTCCTTTTTTGTAGAAGGTATGCGCAAGATTATAGTTGCCAACAGCTGTATTTGGGTATTTTGATATGGCTTTACGATATTCCATCTCAGCCGCGATAAAATCTTCATCTTCTGCTAAGCTATTACCTTGGTAAATTAAATTATTGGCCTTTTTTACTGCATTTAGATTATCTGTTGGTTCTTGTTGTTGCGCTTGCAAAACACCAACCACTAGAACTAAAATCAGCGTACAAAGTCTATTTATTTTTGATTTCATTTTATATTTTTATTCAATCATTTTCTAATTTAATAAAGGTATGCGGTGAAAAGCGTTAAAATAGTTTTAAAACTTTTTCTGATATTTTAAAAATTTTCATTGAACAAGTTGAGTTTTTTTAACCATGCGGTCTTCCGTTCTAATAAAAATATGTCAATAAATAGAAGCAAAATAGCAAAGCCTAAAAACCATTGAAACTGATCTTTATAATCTGCAATCTGTTTAGTTTCAAACTCTGTCTTGTCCATCGTATTTAGAACCTCCTTTATTTGTTCTATTACCTGAGCCGTACTTTTTCCATCTATATAGATACCATTGGTTTCATTGGCAATACTCTGGAGTGTTTCTGGATTTAACTTAGTAATGACAATTTCATTGTTCTTATCCTTTTTATAAGTAAAAATGGTGCCATTCCTTTTTATAGGAATAGGTGCGCCTTTAACATCACCCACGCCAATAGTAACAATTTTAATACCTTCCTCCATAGCCTCTTCTGCTGCATCAATAGCTTCACCTTCATGATCTTCACCATCTGATATAATGATAAGAATTCTATTGGTCTGCTCTTCATTGTCAAAATAAGTCTTTGAGAGTAATATGGCCTCTTGAATGGCCGTACCCTGAGAAGACATCATATCTGTATTCATGTTTTGCAGAAACATCTTAGCAGCTGCATAATCTGTAGTAATTGGCAACTGCGGAAAAGCTTTTCCTGCATAGGCTATGATACCTACACGATCACTAGCTAAATTGTTAATGATTTGCGTAACTAGTTGTTTTGATTTTTCTAATCTATTGGGTGCAACATCCTCGGCGAGCATACTTTTAGATACGTCAACAGCGAATACAACATCTACACCTTGACTTCTTACAGTTTCTAGCTTAGTACCAACTTTTGGATTTACAAGTGCTAATGTAAGCATAGCAAAAGCCGCACATAACATTAAAACTTTTAATACTCTTTTAAATAACGATTGATTAGGACTCAACTTTTTTAGAAGATTTGTGCTGGCAAATGTTTTTTGGGTTTTATACCGCCATAACTGTACAAGTATAAATACCAACACTACAAATGGTATAACCAAAAGTGTCCAAAACCAAATATGTTCGTCTAACTTAAACAAAGCTTCTAAATAATGTGTTTTTAAGTAAATATTCTAGTAGTAATAAAAGTGCGGCAATCAACACCAGAGGTCTGTATTTTTCTTCGTAATTATAGTACTTGCGCTCTTCTATTTCTGTTTTTTCTAATTTATTTATTTCGTTATATATTTCTGCTAATTTCTTATTGTCCGTAGCTCTAAAATACTTTCCGCCTGTAACATCTGCTATTTCTTTAAGAAGCTCTTCATCTATTTCAACTTGTTGTCTACCGTACTGAAATGATCCATTTGGGTTTATAGCAATTGGTGATAATGCAGTACCGTTGGTGCCAATTCCTATGGTGTATGTTTTTATACCGTACTCTATAGCCAACTCACTTGCAATTTTTGGATCTATAAAACCTGAATTATTTACACCATCAGTCAATAAAATGATGACTTTACTTTTGGCTCTACTGTCTTTTAGTCTGTTAACCGCTGTGGCTAGCCCCATACCTATGGCAGTGCCACCTTCTATGATCGTATTGTACTTAATATCTCTTAGAGATCTAAGAACTATAGACTTATCACTTGTAATAGGAGTTTTGGTAAAACTTTCACCTGCATATTCTACCAAACCGATTCGGTCATTTGGTCTACCGTCAATAAAATCTGAAGCTACTTCCTTTAAAGCTTCTAGTCTGTTGGGTAATAAATCCTTGGCCAACATACTAGCAGAGACATCAATAGCCATAACTATATCAATACCACGTGTTGTTTTAGTTCGCGTTGAAACATCAACTGTTCTTGGTCTGGCTAAAGCTGTGATGAGTAAACCAAGTGCTAATAATCTAAATACAAATAAGGCATGTCTCAATATCGTCCACTTCGCTGTACCTGCTTTAAATCCTGTAGTGCTAGAAATCTTTAACTCTGCCGTTTGCCTTCGATTAGTAAAGATGTACCAAAGCATTGCTACCGGAATAATTAACAGTAACCAAAACCATTGTTTATTTAAAAATTCAATCTGCTCTAACATCACTCGTCTTCGTTTGGTTTAAGTTCAATTGAATTTAATATACGTTCTAGCATATCGTCTGCATAGGTATCGTCCTGAGGCGTTGTAATTACAATTTGCTGTAAAATATTCTCAGCTGTAAATTGAAGCAATACATAATTAGCTCTTTCTGATATGTCAGTCTCTGGCACATTAATAACACATGTACCATAGGTTTTTAACCCTTCTGCAGCATTTGGTGTTATGAATTGTTCTCGTTTGACGATAATGTCTGTGACACCTTGCTCTTCCATTTGTTTTAAAAATAGCTCAGACATAAGAGCCAGATCTATAGTGTTTGTTTTTTCTTGACCTTGTTGTGTATTTGGGTCTTGAGACGGTTCATTGAATTTTACAGTGCTCACCGTAACACTAAATACATCTTGTAAAGAACCATACGTGAATGTGGTCGTTTTTGCTTTCTCTTTTGTATCATCAGTAACAGGAAGATCGGTGCGTTTTAAAACTTTAGGCGTGGAAATATATACAGGTGGAAAGCCATATGCACTGCTCACCCACTCACCTTCGAGCAATTCCTTATTGTCATTACCTACAATGGTGTCCTTAACATAGGTGAAGCCATACTTAATTCCGAAACCTACGATTGTTGCCACTAGTAAAAATGCTGAAATGGCTACAGTCAATATTATTTTTCGTCGCTTTTGTTTAGCTTCTTGTTCTTCTTTGTATTGTTGGTTTAATAATTTTTCTTCCTCTGATGGCTCTGGTAAACTTTGTTTTACAGCATCTATCTCTTTATCAATGGTAGATTTATCCATTTCTGCTAAAGCAGTATCGGGTTTAGACTTTGCAAACTTTACAAGATCCGCACGTTTCAGTATGGTTTCTAAATTCTTAATAGTAGAACTCGACAAAGGTATTTCGTTTGCGTCCTTAAGAAGATTAAGCCTTTGAATAAGCTCGTCCGTTGTACTCTCCATCGCTCTGTCGTACACCTTTTCATCCAGGTACTTTCTAATAATAAGTGTTAATTCTGAATAAAATTCTTTTACCTCAGATCTAATGAGATATTGACTTTCGTCTAATTTCTTTAAGGCTAATTTGGCTCTATCGTAAGGCGGCAATAATGCAATTTCTTCTTCCTCTGTTAAAGGTTTTTTACGCCAAATAAACCAATACAATACAAATGCAACTAAAGCAATTATTAAAAGTGCTAATAAGATATACCACCATTTAGTGCTAGACGTTTTGTCAACTTCAATAAGCGGTTTAATATCATAAAGACCTTGTTTCGTCGTATCTACTTGTACGGAAGCTACTTCAACACGCAGAGAATCTGTAAAGAATGGACGTTCATTGATTATAATTTTTTGTGCCGGAATCGTGTATTTACCAGAATCAAACTGAGTGAGTTTATACGTCTTTAATAGTTTGAATTTATCGCCTTCTGTTGTGGTATCTATTTTGAAGGATTCAATCATTTCTAATAGCCCAAAGGTTTGTCCTTCAGGAAAAACAACAAAGGCTGAGCTATCGGCTTTTACTTGAATCTCATAAGAGATCTGTTCACCTATTTTAATTTTGGTTGTATCAACAGTTGAGGAAACCTGTGCAAAAGTGCTTAATGAAGAAAACATCAATACTAAAGCAAAAGCATAGTATATGTTGACTCTCTTAAATAAAACGCTATGTTTTTCTATCACTTTCATCTACTCCCACTATCGCTGTTTAAAATATCCTAATAGCTTTTTTACATAACTTTCATCAACCCTACAATCTATAGTGCCTGCACCAGATTTGGTAAAACTGTCCTTAAAATAGTTGACGCGCTCCTTATGAAACCTGCTGTAATTATGTCTTACCTTTTTAGAAGCGGTATTGACCAAAACCATTTGCCCTGTTTCCTCGTCTTGCATTTGAACCATCCCTAAATTTGGAATTTCTTCTTCCTTTTCATCGTAGATTCTTATCCCAGTAACATCATGTCTACCACAGGCTATTTTAAGGTTTTGTTTATAGTCATCAGCCATAAAATCTGATAGCATAAATACAATTGCTTTTTTCTTCATGACACTAGATAAAAATATCAATGCTTCAGATATATTTGTTTTTTTACTTTTTGGTTGAAATTCTATGAGTTCTCTTATGATCCGTAAAACATGAGATCGACCTTTCTTTGGTGGAATGTAAAGTTCAATTTGATCTGAAAATAAAATAAGTCCTATTTTATCATTGTTCTGCGTTGCTGAAAAAGCCAAGGTAGCTGCAATCTCTGTAACGATTTCGTCTTTAAATTGATTCTTTGTGCCGAAAAATTTACTGCCCGAAACATCGGCCATCAGCATCATGGTTAATTCACGCTCTTCTTCAAATACTTTTACAAAAGGTTCGTTATAACGCGCCGTGACATTCCAATCTATATTTCTAACGTCATCACCAAATTGATACTGCCTCACTTCAGAAAAAGTCATACCACGTCCTTTAAAAGTTGAATGGTACTCACCACCAAAAATATGATCAGACAAGCGTCTGGTCTTAATTTCAATTTTACGTACTTTCTTAAGAAGTTCTTTAGTGTCCATTTATATTAGCTTTCGCTCATTAAGTATTAAGTATTTAGCACAAAGTAGCAAGATGATGTTAGCTTGATACTTATTCCTTTGTACTTTCTACTGATGCGCAGCATCTATTTATGGTACTTCTATTTCATTAACGATCTTGTTAATGATGTCTTCTGAAGTTACATTTTCGGCCTCAGCTTCATAGGTAATTCCTATTCTATGTCTTAAGACGTCGTGGACTACTGCCCTCACGTCTTCAGGAATAACATAGCCTCTTCGTTTAATAAAGGCATAACATTTTGAAGCGATGGCTAAATTTATACTTCCTCTTGGTGAAGCTCCAAAAGAGATAAGCGGTTTAAGATCTGGTAATCTATATTTTTCAGGATAACGCGTGGCAAAAACAATGTCTAGGATATATTTTTCAATCTTCTCATCCATATAGACTTCTCTTACGGCTTTTTGGGCTTTAAGGATTTGCCCAATAGAAACAACAGGGTTTACTTGTTCATACATTCCTTTAAGATTAGCTCTTATAATTAGCTGCTCTTCATCCAATTTTGGATAATCAATTACTGTTTTCAGCATAAATCGGTCAACTTGCGCTTCTGGTAAAGGATATGTCCCTTCTTGTTCTACAGGGTTTTGAGTTGCCATAACCAAAAATGGTTTGTCTAGCACAAAGGTTTCATCACCAATTGTAACTTGTTTTTCTTGCATGGCCTCTAATAATGCCGATTGTACTTTGGCAGGAGCTCTGTTAATTTCATCCGCTAAAACAAAATTTGCGAAAATTGGACCTTTCTTGATAGAAAAGTCATTAACTTTTATATTATAGATTAGCGTTCCAACGACGTCAGCGGGTAAAAGGTCTGGTGTAAATTGAATACGACTAAAACTTGCATCCATGGCCTTAGATAGAGTGGTGATAGCAAGAGTTTTTGCAAGTCCTGGCACGCCTTCTAATAATATGTGTCCTTGTCCTAAAAGACCAATTAACAAGCGTTCTACCATGTGCTTTTGGCCAACAATAACCTTATTCATTTCTAAGGTTAATAGATCAACAAATGCACTTTCTTTTTCTATTTTTTCATTAATTGATTTAATATCTACTGTCCCTGTTTCTTCCATATCGATTTAATTTATACTGTATCAATGTCATAGCGTGATTACCAACGTGCAAATTGTTAAAATTATTCATGGTTTGGTGTTAATAATTGGTTAAAAAAGAATTCGTAATCCCATGAAATATCTCCTTTTAAGAGAATTTATTGATTATTGTAATCTCTCAACTTTTCTTAGGCTCCTATATAGGAGATTTAATACATGCAATTAATGTCAAAATAATAGTAACAACCTAAATCTATTCGCTTGGTTTAAGTGAGATTATAGTATTTTTATAGTTGAATTTAAAATTATGTAACGCATTGAAATATTCACCAATTATTGCTGGCACTATGACTTGGGGAAGTTGGGGCAAGCAACTTTCTAAAAATGAAATGGCAGATCTCATACAATTTTGTGTTGCTAATTCTATCTCCACCTTTGATCACGCTGATATTTATGGTGCCTATACTACCGAAGCAGATTTTGGCAACGCTTTTAAAGCATCAGGAATTAAAAGAGAGCAAATACAATTGATATCAAAGTGTGGCATTCAGTACCAAAGTGATAATAGAAAGAACAAAGTAAAGCATTATGACTATAGTAAAGATTACATCATTTGGTCTGTAGAAACCTCATTGAAGCATCTAAAAACCGAATATCTAGATTTGTTATTACTGCATAGACCTAGTCCATTAATGGTAGCTGAAGAGATTGCCGAAGCCGTAACTATTTTAAGGCGTGATGGGAAAATAAGAGATTTTGGCGTGTCTAATTTTACAGCTTCTCAAATGGAAATGGTAGGCCTTAGAACAAACATAGATGTTAATCAAATAGAATTTTCATTAACACAGCATAAGGCAATGCATGATGGCACATTAGATTATATGATAACAAGTGGCATAAAAGCTATGGCTTGGTCTCCATTAGGCGGTGTATTCAAAGAAGATTCTGAGCAAACAAGGCGTATACACAAACAATTAGGAACGCTATTAGATAAATATAAGGCCACAGAAGATCAGTTGCTACTATCATGGATTCTTAAACACCCTGCACAAATTACACCAGTAGTAGGCACTACTAATAAAGAACGATTAAAAAAAGCTATTGAAGCTACAAAAATTGAATTAGAACTTGAAGATTGGTTTTTAATTTTGGTAGCTGCTCAAGGACATAAAGTACCCTAATTTATATGAAACATAAACTAACTGCATTAATAACTGGAGCCACAAGTGGTATTGGCGAGGCTACAGCCATTGAATTTGCTAAACATGGCATTCAACTTATACTTTGCGGCAGACGCGAGGAGCGATTAAACGCCTTAAAAATATTATTAGCAAACCAAACAGAAGTAATAACACTTTGCTTTGATGTTAGAGATCGGCAAAAAACATTAGATGCCATAGCATCGTTACCTGTTAATTTTAGTGATATAGACATACTTATTAATAATGCTGGGAATGCTCATGGTCTAGATCCAATTGAAAACGGAAACCTAGATGACTGGGATGCCATGATGGACATAAACGTTAAAGGACTTTTATACGTGAGCAAAGGAGTTATCCCAGGAATGACAAAACGAGGCAAAGGACACATTATAAATATAGGGTCATCTGCGGGTAAAGAAGTCTATCCTAAGGGTAACGTTTACTGTGCTAGCAAGCATGCTGTATTAGCAATTTCCGAAGGCATGCGTATAGACTTGAATCCCTACGGAATTAAAGTGAGTGCTATAAATCCTGGTTTGGTCGAAACTGAATTTTCTAAAGTACGATTTAAAGGAGATAAAAAAGCAGATGCTGTTTACAAAGGATATAAAGCTTTGCAAGCTGAAGATATAGCAGAGATCATATACTTTACCATATCAAGACCAGCACATGTAAATTTAGCTGATGTTTTAGTTTTTCCGACGGCACAAGCTAACTCCACAACAGTAAAAAAATCTTTATAGCCCTTTTAATGGGTTTAAATTATGATTAATAAACGCTTACTTATTAAAAATCTATTAGCTCACAATGATGAAAATAGTTTTTATGATAAGAAGCGAAAAATAGATATTACCCATAAAGAAGGAAAGGCTAAATTCTTAAAACACATATGCGCTCTTTCTAATAGTAATCCAAAAAACAATTCGTATATCGTAATTGGTGTAGAAGATGAAGACAACAATATTGTGGGTGTCGACTTTTTTGATGATAGTAAAATTCAAAATTTAATAAACGCCTACCTCACCAATCCTCCTATTGTACAATACGAAAACATTCCGTTTCCACATCTGCCAGACGACAGAGTTGTTGGCTTAGTAACCATTAGACCTATCAACGAAATCACCTCATTACGTAAGAATATTTGGAAATACTATGGAGGCTCTGTTTTCTTTAGAGACGGCAGTATAAGTATGCCTAAAGTGTTTGATATTAAAATAAAAGATGTTAATTCTGTTATTGTCAATGCTATTGAAAACCATGCGCAAAACAATATTGAACTTACCTTGAATGGTGTAATTGACTTTATGAATAAACGCCAAGATTACAATCCGGTATATAAAGTTTTTAAAGAATATTTTGTTCTATGTTGGTCGGGAGACCGAAAACAAGTAAAGGATGATGTGTTTTACTCCAGAGTTGATATAGAATTGATAAATGAACAAGTTCGTTTATTTTATTCGGCATTAGATGAGGTAGCTATTGAATATACCGATGACTCATTTAAGATCATAGAGTATGTTCATTTGGGACTAAATAACCAATTTAAATATTACGAACTCGAAGAAACAATTATTAAGTTTCATGACAATGCCAATTATAGCATTAATGCCAATCTTTTATTTGAAGCACCACAATTTGATAAAAAGGTGCTGCATCATATTTACAATGCAAATAATGCCATTCTAAATAAATTAAAAAAAGGATTAACCTTAAATAAGCCTGAAGAAAGAGACTTAAATAATATATCTGCCACCTATCTTATTTGTTATCTTAATTTGTTTCACGATGCTATTGATAGACTAAAAGAGATTAAGCCATATCTTAGAGCTATAGGAGGCGATGTTTATACGTCTTACAAAGAAACAATGCGCATTTTAAGAAAAGTAAAATACAGTTAAATCAACTTTTTAACGATATTTTTGACACGCTCTTGCTATATATAGACTATTTTGACATCTGAGCAAGATTTTTGACCCATCTAAATTATAATACAGACCTTTATAAGGCTATTATTCAACATAATACGACCTTGTCTCTCCCAAACATTGTTGGCATTGAGGCAAGGTTTTTTATTTCCTATGTTTTTAGAAATCTCCAATACCAATTATTGCAAAGCATAAAACCACTCTAAACAGAGTGGTCTTTATTTTTAACTAGAACCTTACTTAGAGGTCAAACTTTATGCCTTGAGCTAGAGGCAACTCAGTGGTGTAATTTATGGTATTGGTTTGTCGACGCATATAGATCTTCCAAGCATCAGACCCAGATTCGCGACCACCGCCAGTTTCTTTTTCACCACCAAAGGCGCCACCAATTTCCGCACCTGATGTTCCGATATTAACATTGGCAATACCACAATCTGAACCTGCTACAGACAAGAATCGTTCTGCTTCTCGCAGATTATTAGTCATAATTGCAGATGATAATCCTTGTGCTACATTGTTTTGAATATCAATGGCATTTTCTACATCTCCAGAATATTTTAGTAAGTAAAGCACTGGTGCAAATGTTTCATGCTGTACAATTTCAAAGTCTGGTTGTGCTTCTGCAATTGCTGGTTTTACATAACATCCACTTTCATATCCTTCTCCTTCTAGAACACCGCCTTCAACTACTATTTTTCCACCTTCAGCCACTACCTTTTTTAATGCAGTATTGTACATTTCTACGGCTTCTTTGTCAATCAAAGGTCCTACATGATTATTTTCGTCAAGTGGATTTCCTATTCGTAATTGTTTGTATGCATCTACTACTGCAGACTTTACTTTATCATATATGCTTTCGTGAATAATCAATCGTCTTGTTGATGTGCATCGTTGACCACAAGTTCCTACAGCACCAAATACTGCTCCTATAACAGTCATTTTAATATCTGCATCTGGTGTTACGATGATGGCGTTGTTTCCGCCTAATTCTAATAATGTTTTGCCAAGACGACCGGCTACCTCTTGTGCTACAATCTTTCCCATTCTGGTAGAACCTGTAGCAGAAATTAATGGAATGCGTTTGTCTTTGGTCATCATCTCACCAACTCTGTAATCGCCATTGATTAAACATGAAATACCATCTGGTAAGTTATTAGCTTTAAATACCTCAGCAGCTATATGCTGGCAAGCAATGCCACACAAGGGCGCTTTTTCTGATGGTTTCCAAACACAAACATCACCACAAACCCAAGCTAAAGCTGTGTTCCATGACCAAACTGCAACAGGAAAATTAAATGCTGATATTATCCCAACCACACCTAATGGATGATATTGCTCGTACATTCTATGCCCAGGTCTTTCACTGTGCATTGTTAAACCATGCAGCTGACGCGATAATCCTACAGCAAAATCACAGATATCTATCATTTCTTGAACCTCGCCTAAACCTTCTTGAAATGACTTACCCATTTCATAAGACACCAACTTACCGAGAGCTTGTTTTTTTTCTCTTAATTTATCACCAAACTGCCTTACAATTTCTCCTCTCTGCGGTGCTGGCATTGTTCTCCAGGTTTTAAAAGCTGAGGTTGCTGCTTCCATTACCTTATCGTAGTCTTTTTTAGTCGTGGTTTTTACAGCACCAATTAGCTTACCATCTACTGGTGAATAGCTTTCAATGATATCTCCTTCTGAAAACCAATCCGACCCTGTTGAGGTTCCTTGGTTTACATCCTTAACTCCAAGAGATTGTAATGCTTCCTTTATTTTAAAATCGGTTGCTAATGCTTCCATATATGATTTGATTTAAATTTATATTTATCATTCAAATTTACGAATAAAAAACAGCTAACAATGTTTGCCTTGAGGATTATAAAAACTGATCTTTTTAAGTTCGTGGATTAATCTAAACTAAGTGTACTAAACTTATATTTTTCTCTAATTAAATAATCTAAATTGACTATTTTTAACCCAATAATTAGAAATTATGTTTTACAAAACCATTCAATTTTTACATTCGTATTGGGCTTATTTAGTGCTTATGGTACTCGTGGTTGCAACATTTAATGCCATAAGTAAGTATTTTGGTAATAAAGAATTTGAAGCCAAAGATTTTAGAATATCGTTATTTGCATTGATAACCATGCACATTCAACTTTTGTTAGGCATAATACTTTACTTAGCCTCTGACTATTTTAGTATAATTAGTGATCTAGGTATGGGAGAAGTAATGAAAAATTCCTTATTACGCTCAAATATTATAGAACACCCAACGACCATGATATTAGCTGTGGTTTTTGTAACTGTTGGCTACTCTAAACACAAGAAAAAGCTAGTGTCTAAACCAAAGTTTAAGTTCTTGGCCATTTTTTACACCCTAGCCTTAATACTTGTATTAGCTAAGATTCCTTGGAACACCTGGTTTTAGGGTATATTTTTCTGTCGTAATTATTGATGTTTGGTGACTATAAATTAGCCTCTTTAATAAGGTAAACGTAAACCGGAAAGTGATCACTAAATCCATCTGTAAATCCGCCATCAGCAAAACTTCTAAACGGGTAGCCTTCCCAACGACCTCTTTTGTTTGACAAAAAGGCTTTGTTATATATTCCGGCTTTCCAGAAGCGATAAGACGAGTAGTCATCTTCAATTAATGGTTTGGTCAACATGATCTGATCAAATAAACTCCAAGCATCTCTGTAGGCTGTTGTTCCATAACCTTTCTCGGTAAACATTTTCTCAAAAGGATTATAAATACCTTTAAGTGGTACTCTTTTTTTATCTTTTTTGGTTTTCAATATTTTCTTTACACTATCATTTGTAGGATCATCATTTAAATCTCCCATAATTAAAATCTTAGCATAAGGATCTTTAGACTGTAAGGAATCTACAAGACGCTTATTAAGTTTTGCCGCAGCCACACGTTTAGATCTGCTACGTGCTTCTCCACCACTTCTAGAGGGCCAATGATTTACAACAATGTGAATTAAATCACCATCTAATTCTCCACTTACCAGTAATTGATCTCTCGTATAAACTCTGTCTCTGGTGAGATCATCATAGATAATTAACTCATGAGAAGATGTATTTATAGGTCTAAATAAGTCTTTTTGATATAAAAGCGCAACATCTATACTTCGCCTATCTGGACCATCAAAGTGAACAATCCCATAATCTTTTGACAAGAGTAAAGGGTCATTAACTAAATCTTCAAGAACCTTCCTGTTTTCAATTTCGCATACGCCTATAACGGCTGGAGCATTGTTAGACATATCACTACCTATTTCAGCAATAACACGTGCCATGTTTTTTACTTTCTTCTTGTAAATATCAGAGCGATTTGCCTTAAGCTCCATTATTGGGCTGGCCTCATCATATTTTAAAGGATCATTGATCGTATCAAAAAGATTCTCTAAATTATAAAAAGCCACAGTGTGTATTTTAAACTTTTTCTTGTTCTGTGCTTCAACACCGTAACAAATTAGAATCATCAGAGATAAAAGAAGCCATTTTTGTAGTTTCATCTTAAGGTATTATGTAATTGTTATTTTACGTTCAAATTACTTGCCAAAAGTATATAATTCTCATAAATAATGTAACTTGCTGCTCTTAAATTAATCTTAACTAAACAATCAATATTAATTATTAGGCATGAAAAACTGTTTTTTACTTTTTCTGTTCGGAATTGTTTTTTCTTTATCTAGTTGGGCTCAACAAACCATAGTAAAAGGAAGCGTTCTGGACGGAACTACGGGAGAACCTATTCCTGATGTTACGGTTACTATCGAAGAAACCGGCCAATCAACTAAAACCAACGCGAGTGGTACGTTTAGATTTATAGAAAATCTTCCCCTCGGCGAACAGGTATTAAAAGTTGAAAAAGTGGGTTACGTTTCTAAGCGATATCCTATAGTTATTAATGAAGGTCAAACCGTAGACATTAGTGGTATGACCCTAGATTTTGACTCTAGCGATAAAAAAGATCTATTTATAATTTCCATCTCTGATGACAATTTAAATAGTGAAGACGATGGTTTAACCGATAATATCTCTGGTTTACTACAAGCCTCTAGAGATGTCTTTTTAAATGCTGCAGCTTTTGATTTTAGCGCAACATTTTTTAGACCACGAGGATTAGACAATGCCAATGGTAAAGTACTTATCAATGGCATTGAAATGAACAAACAATTTAATGGTAGACCACAGTGGGGAAACTGGGGCGGCTTAAATGATGTTCAACGTAATCAAGTATTCTCAATGGGCGTGTCAGCAAATGATTACACATTTGGTGATCTTGCAGGAACCAACAATATCATAATGCGAGCCTCTAAATATAGAAGAGGCGGTAGAGTATCTTATGCATCTGCTAACCGTAGTTATCAAGGTAGAGTAATGGCCAGCTATAGTTCGGGCTTATTAGAAGGTGGTTGGTCTTATTCTGTTCTAGGATCTAGACGATACGGTGAAAACGGATATATTGATGGTACCTTATATGATGCCAATTCGTTTTTTGTAGCAGTAGAAAAACAACTAAATGATAAGCATAGTTTAAACTTTACAGGAATTTATGCCAAAAACAGAAGAGGACGTTCTACTGCAATTACCGAAGAGGTTTACAATTTAAAAGGAAGACAATACAATCCATTTTGGGGTATGTTAAATGGAGAGCAACGCAATTCTCGTATGCGAGAAATAGATGAACCCATCTTAATGCTCAATCACTTTTGGGATGTATCTTCAAAGGTTAAACTAAATACGAACGTGGCTTATCAATTTGGTAAAATAGGTAACACGCGTATAGATAATGGTGGCACTAGGCTCGTTAATTTTAACGGAGAGCAAACCTATATAGGTGGCGCACGTAATACAGACCCAACGTATTATCAAAATCTACCAAGCTACTTCTTAAATGTTGATGGTGCACCTACCTCATACGATTATGAGTTAGCCTATTTAGCACAACAGGAATTCATTCGTGATGGTCAATTTAATTGGACAGACATCTACAGAGCCAATATCAACTCAACTGCAAATGGTAACAACGCCATTTACGCCTTGCAAGAGGATAGAATTGACGACAAACAATTAAGCGCCAATATTATTTTAGATGCAGAACTAGCTGATAATATTAGACTTAATGGAGCAGTAAATTATAGGAATTTAAATAGTGAAAACTATGCGTTAGTGAAAGATCTATTCGGCGCTAATGGGTATTTAGATGTAGATTTCTTTGCTGAAGAAACAGATCCTAATCAAAACATCAGCAACCTCGCCCAGTCCGATATTAGAAACCCTAACAGAATTGCTGGCGAAGGCGAACGTTACAAGTATAATTATGAAATTGATGCTAATGTAGTTAGTGCATTTGCGCAAGCACAGTTTAAATACAACAAAGTTGATTTTTATGTAGGTACCAATGTATCTCAAACTAGTTATCAACGCAATGGTTTATACCAAAATGGCTATTTTGAAAACAACTCATTTGGTAAAAGTAAAAAAGAGGATTTTACAAATTACGGACTAAAAGGAGGTGCAACTTATAAGCTTAGCGGAAAACACTTAATTGATGTTAATGCAGCCTACCTTACTAAAGCACCTACAATTAGAAACTCGTTTGAAAATGCTAGACAAAATAATGAATTTGTAAACGACTTAAATAGTGAAACAATTACAACTATTGATGCTAGTTATATTTTTAGATCACCAATAGTTAAGGCTAGAATCACTGGATTTTACTCAACATTTGAAGATGGTACAGATATAGGTTTCTTCTTTACAGAAGGAAACTCTGGTGCATTTATTCAAGAGGTATTAACCGGAATTGATAGAAGACATGTTGGTGGCGAATTGGGTATTGAAGCTCAAGTTACACCAACCATAAAACTTAAAGGTGCTGCAAGTGTTGGGCAGTATATCTTTACAAATAACCCTAATTTATATTTGTCATCAGATGATTTTGAAAACGATCTCACCTTTGGTGATGGCACGGCATACTTAGAAAACTATCATGTAGCTGGAGGACCAGAACGAGCCTTCCAAATTGGTTTCGAATATAGAGACCCCGATTTTTGGAATGTTGGTGTTACTGCAAACCATTTTTCTAATGCTTATGTAGATGTAAACAACCTTAAGCGAACCGCTAGATTTAATACCAATTTAGATTTAATTACCGAAGACACCTTTAGACAGGGTGGAAATATTTCTGGATACCCATTTAACGATTACGATCCTATAGTTGCTAGAGAATTATTAAAACAAGAGCAATTTGAAGATTATATGTTAGTTAATATCATTGGTGGTAAATCCTGGAGAGTAGACGATTATTTTATAGGATTCTTTGCTACTATTAATAATGTCTTTAACCAAGAATACCGAACAGGTGGTTTTGAACAAGGAAGACGTATAGATTACAGAAGTCAACTAACCGAACAAACTAACGAAAACGGCCCTGTATTTGGTAATAGATATTTCTATGGAAATGGCACAACCTACTACCTAAATATGTACGTAAGATTCTAACAATATTAAAACACAAGCTTTAACTTTATAACGAATAATAAAATGAAAACAAATAATTTAAATAAAATAGCTCTTTTACTCTTCAGCTTACTTGCTATTACAAGTTGTGTAGAAGACGACGAATATAATCTTCCAAACATCACTGTTAACGAAGTCGTGTTTGGAGACCAAGATCAAATAATTGATATTGATGCTGTTCAAGGTTTCTTTAATCAATCTGGTGAACCTTTTACGTTTGAAGACAATCCAAATTTTGATGTATATACCTCTGGCTATGTTATTTCTAGTGATGAAGGCGGTAACTTTTTTGAAGAGTTAGTTATTCAAGACAAGGCTAGTAATCCAACTGCAGGTATTGTTGTTCAAATAGATGTTAACCCTCTATTTACGCTTTATGAGTTTGGAAGAAAGGTGTATGTAAAATTAGACGGATTAACCGTTGCTGAAGATAATGGCGTTATTCAATTAGGAAAAGCAGCTGGAAACGGTATTGATAAAATTGCAGGTTCTCAAAGAGCCGAACATATCTTACTTGATCCTGAAGTGGCAACCATTGTACCTCTAGATGTTGAAATCTCAGATTTTTCCAATGATTTAGAAAACCTATTTATTAGGCTTAATGATATGCAATTTAATCGTGGTGATGTTCTTGGTGATAATCCATTGACGTTTGCTGCAGAAGACACTGATGAATTTGATGGCGAAAGAATTGTTGAAAGTTGCACCAACCAAGCTACAGTAATTTTAAGCACAAGTACATTTTCAGATTTTAAAGGTTTAACGTTACCAGCAAACCGTGGTTCAATTTCAGCGATATTAACCAGAGATTTCTTTGATGATTTTTATACCATCGTTGTTAATTCTCCAGAGGATATAAATTTTGATAATCCTGATCGTTGCGACCCAGATTTCCTTGAATGTACCTCAGCTTCTGGAGGAGGTAGCGCATTTTACTCAGAAGATTTTGAAGACTTTAGTGGCTATAATGCTGAAGGCTGGACCAATGTAAATATTAGTGGTGGAAATACCGAGTGGATTATAGGTAGTTTTAGTGGCAGTTCTTATGCGCAGATCTCAGGATTTAATAGTGGTGATGATGAAATCAACGTGTGGCTAGTAACACCTACTATTAATATGGATGGCACAACAGCCGAAGAATTATCTTTTGATGTGCAAACTAATTTTGACAACGGCAATATCTTATCTGTTTTTGTATCACAAGATTTTACTGGTGATCCTACAACAGCAACATGGCAAGCGTTAGATGCTACTATACCTTCTGGCCCTAGTAGTGGCTTTGGCTCATTTGCACCAGTTGGTCCAGTGAATCTTTCTTGTTTAGATGGTGATATACATATCGGATTCTTTTACGAAGGTTCTGATCCTAACGCAACAACAAGATATCATGTCGACAATATAGAAATTACAGGTAATTAATTCATTATAAATGACCCATAGAAGAGCCACTTTCGTTTTATGTTATAGTGGCTCTTTTTTTATAATATGCTAGATCAATTTTATATTTCCTTTCTCAACACGATTAAAAAGCAATTTGGAAAATCAGCATTTTCCATGGCATTAGCTTATATCTCTTTTTTTGAGATAAGCCTAATGTTGTTGGTTGGGTTGTTTTTTGCTGCCTTTGGTAGCCAAATGAATATTCCTTTAATGTCATCACTAAAAGGTTGGACGTTGTTTGCTTTGCTTTCTATTTTTATCGTAATGAAAAACTGGTTACGTTACAACGGAAAGAAACGCCTTATACTAAAAGCTAAGGTGCATAGTAAGCACCATTTAATAACCCTTATTATTTTGCCTTTGGTATGCCTTCTCTTGGCTTTTATTTTTTATCAATCGGTATAAAAAAAGCCATCCTTATGTAAAGAATGGCTTAACGTAAAGAAATATATTCTAATTATTCTTTGTTCTTGTCTTTACAACAATCCATGTTGCAATCTGGTTTACACTCTGCTTTTTCTGCTTTGCTTTTGTTAGCACAGCAAGCCATGGTGCAACCGGGTTTACATGCTTTTTCACCTTCAAACTGATCTACAGTTTTCATGTCTTTTACTTTGTAAACATCTCCAACTGCTGCTACAGCTTCTTCAAGTGTAGTTGGTGTAACCTTAGCCTCATCGTACTCAACCATTGCCAAACGCTTGTCAAAATCTACCTTAGCCATTTTAACCCCTTCCATCTTAGCCATTTTCTTTTCAATGGTCTTTGCACATCCCATAGCGCAGGTCATTCCGTCAATACTAAATTCTACTTTGGCATAAGTAGCGTCAGGATCTAAATTCTTTTTTACATCTTTAGTTTCAACCTCAACCGTTTTCACTTCAGGACTAACTTCATTTTTGCAAGATGCAAGCAAAGCAAACAACAATGTAACAGTTAGTATATTCTTCAATGTCTTCATAGATATTAAGTATTAATATTTAACCAAAACTAGTAAATATTGGTGTTTCTTGCGCAACAATTAACGAATTTTGTGATTGTTTTAGCAAACTGCAATGAAAAACCTAGACATTAAATGGATATATCTTATAACCCTTTCTATCATCTGGGGCAGCTCCTTTATACTCATAAAAAAATCACTTGAAGGCCTAAATCCATATCAAGTTGGTGCCTTGAGAACTATTTTTACTGGACTTTTGTTATTTGCTGCTGGGTTTTCAAGCTTAAAATCCATTAAACGCGAAAAATGGAAGTGGATTGCAATTTCTGGGTTTTTAGGCTCATTTTTTCCTGCCTTCTTTTTTGCAATAGCCGAAACTGAGATAGATAGTGCTATAGCGTCTATCTTAAACTCGTTAGTACCTCTAAATACAATTCTTCTTGGTTTTGCAGTTTTTAGAATTGCATCGAATCTCAAACAGATTTTAGGCGTAATTATTGGTTTTATAGGTACCGCTATTTTAATCCTTGAAGGTGCAGACTTAAATCCTAATCAAAACTATTTATTTGCTGGTTTTATTTTAGTTTCAACTCTTATGTATGCTGCTAATGTTAACATTATAAAACGCTACTTACAAGACGTTAAGCCTATTGCTATTGCAACAGGCAATTATGTATTTATCATTATTCCTGCATTAATAGTCCTAGTTTTTTCTCAGTTTTTTGAGGCTGAAACTTTTGCGAAACCAGACTTTGTAAGTTCTATTATTTATGTTTTGGTGCTATCCATATTTGGTACGGCCATAGCCAAGGTGCTATTTAATAAACTAGTGCAGATATCAACACCTGTTTTTGCATCTTCTGTTACCTACATTATGCCTATTGTAGCTTTAATTTGGGGATTACTAGACAATGAATCATTTAATGTTATACAGTTGTTTGCTGCTGGACTCATTTTATCAGGAGTTTATCTCGCCAATAAAAATAAGACATAAAAAAACCAGAGACTTTGCTCTGGTTTTTTCAATTGTTTTTTTAACTACTAATCAAAATCTTCATCACTTACCCCTTCATTAACTTTAACTTCCTTAACAATGAAATCAAATTTTCTTGGGCCAACCGTTTGTGATATTTTGAACGGGAACATTATTCCTGCAACATCTTTATAATCTGAATAAAACGTGCTCTGTGATCCCATTGGTGTAGATTTTTCTTCTTTAATCTTTAAGCCTGTTTCTACACTGTAAAACGCAGCAGTTTCTGCATCTACTTGAATTTTATAGGCTTTTTCGCCGTCTATATCTTCAATCTTATCTAGAGAAACACCTTGATTTAAGTAGTTAACCTCTGGGAACGGTGAACTTTCTGCCATAGCTTTCTTAACGTCTTCATCACTCATATCAGATTTTTGCCCTTGCATCACCATATAACCAGAATCTCCGTCAATTACAGTCTTCATTACAGATTGTCCCATAGCACTAATCTCTTGTGAAAACTGATTCTTAACTGTTTTTTTCATTTCTAGTTCCATCATCATTCCTGGTTGTAACTCAGCTTCTGCTAACATTTTTACCGAGTTGACATTGTCTAGTTTATCTTTTCCTCCAATAGCACTAATATAAGCATTAAGCACTTTTGCAGCATCCATATCTGCTGGCATTTCTATCTCATAGTTTGGCTTTTCTGTAGGATTAGCAAACTTGTCATAATATTTAATAGGAATACCTGTTTTTTCAAGATTTTCTAATACTTCACTTCCTTTACCTACAACAATTATACGAGCGTTTTCAGTTTTAAAATACTTATTTGCTACGTTCATAACGTCGTCTTTAGTTACAGCATTTATTTTCTCTAGATAGGTTGCATAGAAATCTTCTGGTAGGTCATTTAACTTTATGTTTAATGCGTAACGTGCAATAGTTTGTGGACTTTCTAATGCTAATACAAAATCACCAACATACTTGGCTTTAGCATTTGCTAAATCTTCAGAGTCTACTGGTTCTGTTTTAATACGGTTAATTTCTTTTAAGGTTTCAACAACTGCACTATCGGTTACTGCATTTCTTACTGCTGCACCAGCCGTAAAACGAGATGCATTCCATCTACTTGTGCCAACGCTAGAACGTGCTCCATATGTATACCCATGCTCTTCACGAAGATTCATGTTTAAATAACTACCAAAACCTCCACCAAGAATTTTATTAGCGATTAAAACTTTGTGGTAGTCTTCGTCTTTCATTTTTAAATCAACATTGTTAGTCAATGAAATGTTAGACTGTACAGCGTTTGGCATGTCCACAAAATTAATTTGTGTGTACTGTGCATTAGCCTTTGGTTCAGGAATGGTAATATCTATTTCTACCGATTTTTCCCATACACCAAAATGCTTTTTAAGCTGATTTTTAACATCACTCATTTTTACATCTCCAACAACAACGATATATGCGTTATTAGGATTAAAATACTTTTCGTAAAATGCTAATACATCAGCAAACTCAATGTTATTTACAGTTTCTTCAGTTACAAATTCACCTCTTGGGTGATTTGTTCCATAAGATAGGGCACCGCCAACACGATTAGCAACAGCATCTACACTTTTTGCTTCAGCTTTAAGGTTTTCTAGTAATTTGTCTTTTTCTTTTTTAAATTCTTCTTCAGTTAATAACGGATTAATGGCAGCATCTGCCATTAATTCAATTATTCTATCAGAGTATTTAGACAATGAACTTGCAAATGCTCCTTGAGATCCAAATCCTAAACTAGCTCCTAAGAAATCTATTTCATCATTGAATTCATCTTTAGGAATATTAGTAGTTCCGTTTCCTAACATTGCTGCCAGAATACTAGATACACCTGCTTTCTCTCCTTCTGAAATTGGTTTGTTATCAATAGTTAAAGAATATGAAACTCTTGGCAGCTTGTTATTTTCTACAACTAGTACTTTGATTCCATTCTTTAATTTAAATTCACCTGGCTTTTCTAGGGTAATTTTAGGAGCAGGTCCTGGCTCTGGCATTTTAGAGCGATCTATTTGTGCATTTACTCCCATTGCCATTAAAAACAATACGACAAATGCAGATATTTTAGTTTTCATATTAAAATTTTTCATCTTATTGATCATCTTTTTTTGGTAAATACTCAAGTATTAATCTTTGGTCAGGATTTAAATACTTCTTTGCAACATCTCTCATTTCTTCTCTTGTTATTGAGCGATAGATATCTATTTCATTGTTGATTAAATTAACATCATCATATAACATGTAATAGCGTGCTAACGAATTTGCAATACCAGAAATACTAGAATTGGAGTTTACAAATTGATTTTCAAACTGGTTTTGAAGTTTTTGATAATCGCGCTCAGAAATTAATTCTGTTTGTATTTTAACAACCTCCTCATCCATTTCGGAGATCAGTGTATCTAAAGGCACATCACCTAATGGTAGTGCAAACAATGCATAAATTCCATAGTCTTCTTGACTAATATTAACTGCCTGCACCGCTAATGCTTGCTTTTGCTCATCGACCAATTTTTTATATAAAATTGAACTTTTACCACCGCTTAAATAACTAGAAATCATATCTAAAACATAAGCATCTCTATCTTTAAAAGAAGGCGTTCTATATGCACCTATAACCGCAGGGATTTGAATATTCGGATCATAAGCCTTATCTCTCATAGGTTCGGTTATTGGTTCTTCCCTAGGAAGATCTCTAACAACGTCCTCGCCTCTTGGTATAGGACCAAAATAATCCTGTATCATCTTCTTAACCTCTGTCTTATCTATATCTCCAGCAACAACTAGAACCGCATTATTTGGCACATAGTATTTTTTGTTAAAGGCTTGGAACTCTTCTAAAGTTGCAGCATCTAAATGCTCCATTTCTCCAATAGTAGTTCCTTTGTAAGGATGAACCTTAAACATGCGCTTTTTTATTTCAGCTAATATGTTTCCATATGGTTGATTATCTACACGAAGACGTTTTTCTTCTTTTACTACTTCGTTTTGCGTGTCTACACCTATTTGATTAATTACTGGGTGTAGCAAACGCTCAGACTCCATCCATAAACCTAGCTCAACGCTATTAGACGGAAATACTTCATAGTAATACGTTCTATCATCTGTTGTATTGGCATTATTACTACCTCCATTAGATGTTACAATGTTAAACCATTCTCCTCGCGGAATATTCTCGGTACCTTCAAATAACAGATGCTCAAAGAAGTGAGCAAATCCTGTACGTTCAGGATCCTCGTCTTTTGCGCCAACATGATACATTACTGAGACTGTGACTACTGGAGCCGTATTGTCTTGATGTAAAATAACATGCATTCCGTTATCCAAATCGTACTCTTCAAATTCTACTTTTTGAGCAATAGAATTATACCCTACTAGCATTAATGCTGTAAGAAATAAAAAGTGCTTTTTCATTTCAAGTGTTTTAATTTAAGTTATTGTTTATGTGTAAGTGTATCAAGTTTGAAAATTGTTACATGAATTCTTACAAAAATATGAAATCATTTATGGTAAGGGTCCATCTAATTGTAAAATCTATATTAAAATTCTTATATTTTAGCCTAATTATCACGAACTTTAAACCAACTTTAAAATCTCATGATGAAGAAAATTATCTTACCAGTAAGATTTGGTGTCGCTTTAAGCGCATCATTAATAGCTTATTTTTTAGTTTTAAGCCTTTTCAACTGGCATACAAATCCCTTTTTTAGTTTATTTAACGGTGTAATTTCTGCTTTCGGTATTTACGAGGCTATTAAATATTACAAGTTAGAGCAGGGTGATTCTTTTACCTATTATAACGGTTTTACAGTTGGTGTAATTACAGGTTTTGTGGCCACACTTATATTCACCATTTTCTTCTTGTTCTACGCTACTGAAGTCAATGAAAACTACTTATTAGAATTGCTCGCTGTCTTTAAAGGTGATTATAACGTTCATATAGGATTGGTTACTTTTGTTGTAGCCATTATGGGCTTTGCCACTACCGTTGTATTAACGCTTACATTCATGCAAATCTTTAAAAAGAGTTGGAATCTTCCTCAAAAGCAATAAAACCTTTGCACATTAATTAATTAGGCTTATATTTGCACTCATTTTTTAATAAACAAAATTAATAAAAACGTTACGCTATGTACGCAATTGTAGAGATAGCAGGGCATCAATTCAAAGTTGAAAAAGACCAAAAAGTTTTTGTTAACCGTTTATCAACTGAAGAAGGCAAAAAAGTTTCTTTTGACAATGTTCTTCTAATTGGTGATGGTAACAAAGTAACTATAGGCGCCCCAGCTATAGACGGAGCTCAAGTAGGAGCAAAAGTCTTAAAGCACCTTAAAGGTGATAAAGTAATCGTTTTCAAAAAGAAGAGACGTAAAGGTTACAGAACTAAAAATGGCCACCGTCAATCACTTTCTGAGATCGTTATAGAAAGTATTGTTGCTTCTGGAGCTAAGAAAACTGCACCAGCAAAAGCAGAAAAGAAGGCTACTGAGAAGAAGGTTGCCGAAAAGAAAACAACTAGCAAAACAACAAAAAAGGCAACTACAGCACCTAAAAAGGCTGAGCCTGTTGCTAAAAAAGTAGCGCCTAAGGCAACTACGAAAAAAGCTTCAGCTAAGAAGGCAGATGACCTTAAAAAGATTGAAGGTATTGGACCTAAAATAGCAGAAACATTAGTGGCTGCAGGAATCTCAACTTTTGCTGATCTTTCAAAAACCAAACCTGCAAAAATCTCTGAGATTATTGAAGGTGTAAGAGGTAATCATGTACCTGATACTTGGCCAGAACAAGCAAAGCTTGCAGCTGACGGTAAATGGGATGAATTAAAAGCTTTACAAGATAAATTAGATGGTGGTAAGAAGTAATTTCTAACCATTAATAATAACAATAAAACCTTAAGAAAATGGCTCATAAAAAGGGAGTAGGTAGTTCTAAAAACGGTAGAGAATCAGAATCGAAACGCTTAGGTGTTAAGATTTTTGGAGGACAAGCTGCTGTTGCTGGAAACATTATCGTAAGACAACGTGGTAACACACACCATCCAGGTGAAAATGTGTACCAAGGTAAAGACCATACTTTACATGCTAGAGTTGATGGTTTAGTAAAATTTACTAAGAAAAAAGACAATAAATCGTATGTGTCTATTGAACCTTTTGAGGCTTAATACATAGTACATTAAAAAAGTAACCCTTTCTTATTTAATAAGGAAGGGTTTTTTATTTAATTATATTTAATTTCTTTAATAAGAAACTAGCATTCATATTTTGGCAGATACCTTTCTTTAGTTTGTAGTCAAAATATAATTCGTCCTCCACTATCTCTGCATCAAAAAAGTAATTTTCGACTGCCTCGAAGTCTGTTTCAATTTTACATAAACTAAGATCGTGTGTAGCAATAATTCCTGTTGCACCACTTTCTATTAAGCGCTCAACAAATTTTCGAGATCCAATAGCTTTGTCCGTACTATTGGTGCCCTTCAATATTTCATCGAGCACAACAAAATAATTGGAGTCTTCTATATGATCTATAATATACTTCAATCGTTTTAGTTCAGAAAAGAAATAAGAACTGCCTTCATCAAGAGAATCATCAGTTCTCATACTAGTTATTAGCTTTGTGGGACTATAATTGCTCTCTTTAGCACAAACTGGTAAACCCATATTTGCCATTATTATATGAAGTGAAACCGTTCTTAAGAATGTGCTTTTACCAGCCATATTAGCACCTGTGACAATAAAAAATTGTCGTTTAGAAATGACAAGATCGCTACTAATTCGATCAGCTTCATCTAAAAGTGGATGACCGAGATCTTTTGCCTCAATAACGTGGTCAGTATTTAGAATTTTTGGAAACGTATATTTTGGATGATTAAAAGCATAGGTTCCTAAAGTATTATAAGCATCAAAAATTGAAACTGTGTTAAACCAATGCTCAACACGATGGCCATGCGTTGTAATCCACTTTTCAATTTGATAACTCTGCATTATATCCCAGAGCAAATATCCATTGCCTAAAATGGCTGATATTAAGTTATTTCTATTATCCAATGCATCCAAACGTCTAGAAAATAATTTAATGATTTCTGAAGCTTTTTTAGATTCCTTTATCAATTGCTGCTGTTGACTTTTTAAAAGAATAGAATCAAATGTTTGGTTTTCGATGTGTTCTAATAATGAACCATATTGTTTAAAAGTTTCTATTGCTTTAGAGGTATTGAAGGAAAGTGTATTTATCCGTTTTAAATATATTCCTGTAATTGCTAAACCAACTAATAGCCAATAGCCAATGACTTCAACGCTTATTAAACCATAAATTGCAATGGCAATTAATGCAACACTAATTAATGAAAATAATGGCGGAACTAGTCTAATAGTTCCTTTTAAAAACGGCTTATAACTTTTTAGCCAATTTAGTATTAATTGATTGCTCTGATCTGTTTGTATTTGCATCGCTGTGGCTGCAAAGGTCTGGCTCCAGTGTTGTTTACTACTTAATTCGCAAATTGCATCCTGGCGCTCTTTGATCTGGGACGTGTCATTTGACAATAGATAATTTGATAGAACATCTGTGCCTTCTTTTGTTGCCGTTCTATTTATATATTGAAAAAATGAGCCTTTCCCAAAAAGGTCAATGTCTAAACTGTATTCGTGATTACTATTTAAATATTCTAGTCCGTTCTTGCGATGATAAAACGCCTTTTTAGATATTTTTAATTCTTCTTCATTGATCTCAATTAATGTTTTGACTAAGCGCGATTTCGATTTTAAATTGGTGTAACGCTTTACCAACCATAAAAATATACCAACACCAATAAGAGCAACAATTAATGCTGTTTTTGGAGTGTGAGAGCATACATAAATACCTGTAGCTGTACCCACAAATACAATCGCCCTCAACACACTAAAAAGAAGTAACCGCTTAGAAATATCTTTTGATTGACCGTTATAGTCTTTTAAATTATTTGAATAGTATTTCTGAGGATCTATCGATGTCATAAGTAGTATAAAGAAACCAAAAATCCCAAGTTAATATGGCTTGGGATTTTAAATTAAACTAATCTATTTTTCTAGCCTTTAAAACTAGCTGCCAGATATTCGCGATTCATTCTGGCGATATTTTCTAATGAGATCCCTTTAGGACATTCAACTTCACAAGCACCAGTGTTGGTGCAATTTCCAAAACCTTCGTCATCCATTTGTTTTACCATATTTAAAACACGATCAGTTGCTTCAACTCGTCCTTGTGGTAATAATGCAAATTGAGACACTTTAGCTGAAACAAATAGCATAGCACTCGAGTTTTTACAAGCAGCTACACATGCACCACATCCAATGCAGGTTGCTGCATCAAATGCCATGTCTGCATTTTGCTTTTCTATAGGAATAGCATTTGCATCTTGCGTATTTCCAGAGGTATTTACGGAAATAAATCCTCCTGCTTGTTGTATTCTGTCAAAAGAAGTACGGTCAACTATAAGATCTTTTATAACAGGGAATGCTGTAGCTCTCCATGGTTCAATATATATGGTATCACCATCTTTAAAACTTCTCATATGTAACTGACATGCTGTAATAAGCGTATCTGGTCCATGAGCTCTTCCATTAATATATAATGAACAACTACCACATATACCTTCTCTACAATCATGGTCAAACGCAACTGGTTCTTCTCCTTTATCAATTAACTCCTGATTAAGTACATCTAACATTTCTAAAAAAGACATGTCTTCAGATATGTTGCTTATAGGATAATCAACCATTTTTCCTTTATCATCGGCGTTTTTTTGACGCCATATCTTTAACGTTAAATTCATAGCTCCTTTTATTTATAACTTCTCTCTTTAACTTCTATATTTTCGTATTGCAGGTCTTCCTTGTGTAATATAGCTTCACTCGGCTCACCTTTGTATTCCCATGCAGACACAAACTGAAATTCTTTTCTGCGTTGTGCTTCACCTTCTGCTGTTTGGTATTCTTCTCTAAAATGTCCTCCTGCAGATTCTTCTCTTACCAGTGCATCTTTTGCAAACAATTCGCCTAATTCTAGAAAATCAGCTACTCTTGCTGCTTTTGCTAGTTCTTCGTTATACTCTTTATCTGTGCCAGGAACTTTGACGTCTTTCCAAAACTCTTCTCTTAGAGCAGCTATCTCGTCAATTGCTTCCTTAAGATCCTTTTCATTTCTAGACATACCGCATTTATTCCACATTATCTTTCCAAGACGCTTATGAAAATGATCTACTGATTTATTACCGTTATTGTTTATAAGTCTATTTATATTATCAACAACGTATTTCTCAGCTTCATCAAATTCTGGAAGATCTGTTGAGATTGGTCCTGTTCTTATATCATGAGCTAAATAATCTCCAATAGTATAAGGCAATACAAAATAGCCATCAGCTAAACCTTGCATCAATGCTGATGCTCCTAAACGATTTGCGCCATGATCTGAAAAATTAGCCTCACCAATGGAGTAAAGGCCAGGTACAGTAGTCATAAGATTATAATCTACCCATAATCCTCCCATAGTATAATGGACCGCTGGATAAATCATCATCGGTGTTTCATAAGGATTTTGATCCACAATTTTCTCGTACATCTGGAATAGATTCCCGTACTTGTTTTTAATGATTTCCTTACCGAGTTTTGTAATTAAGTTTGTATCGTTTTCGTCCAAGCCTTTAACATGAGCTTGTTCCTTACCATAGCGTTCAATAGCAGCTGCAAAATCTAAAAATACCGCTTCGCCAGTTTTATTCACTCCGTAACCAGCGTCACATCTTTCTTTTGCTGCCCTTGATGCAACATCTCTAGGAACCAGATTTCCAAATGCAGGATAACGTCTTTCTAGATAATAATCTCTTTTCTCTTCAGCAAGATCTGTTGGTTTTAATTTGCCCTCTCTTATGGCTATGGCATCCTCTTTATGTTTTGGCACCCATATACGACCGTCGTTTCTCAAAGACTCAGACATCAAGGTTAACTTAGATTGATGATCTCCAGAAACAGGAATACAGGTTGGGTGAATTTGCGTATAACATGGATTTGCAAAAAACGCTCCTCGTTTATGAGCCTTCCACGCAGCCGTAACATTACTACCCATAGCGTATGTAGATAAATAAAAAGCATTACCGTATCCACCTGTGCCTAGTACAACAGCATGTGCTGAATGTCTTTCTATCTCACCAGTAACTAGATTACGAGCAATAATTCCTCTTGCCTTACCATCCACAATGACAACGTCTAACATTTCATGACGGCTGTACATCTTAATTTTACCACGCCCTATTTGGCGGTTCATTGCCGCGTAAGCACCAAGAAGTAATTGTTGTCCTGTTTGCCCTTTTGCGTAAAAGGTTCTAGATACTAAAACACCACCAAATGATCTATTATCTAATAAACCACCATATTCTCTTGCAAAAGGCACGCCTTGTGCTACACATTGGTCAATGATATTGGTTGATACCTCCGCTAAACGATAAACATTCGCTTCACGCGAACGATAATCACCACCTTTTACAGTATCATAAAATAAGCGATATGTAGAGTCGCCATCACCTTGATAGTTCTTTGCAGCATTTATACCGCCTTGAGCAGCAATGGAATGCGCTCGTCTTGGTGAGTCCTGAAAACAAAACGCTTTTACATTATAGCCAAGTTCTGCTAAAGTAGCAGAAGCTGAGCCACCAGCTAAACCAGTACCCACTACAATGACATCTATTAGTCGTTTATTGGCTGGGTTAACTAAATTGATTTCATTCTTATGGTTTGTCCATTTCTCGGCCAAAGGACCTTTTGGTATTTTGGAATCTAATTTTGACATACTGGAATATTTTAATGCGTAAAGTGGTGATACAATGCAATAAAAATAAATAGTGCAGGTACACCGATTGAATATACTTTACTTACTCTTTTTAAACTATCTATATACTTATTATTGGCACCAACCGATTGAAATGAGGAATTGAATCCATGAAGTAAGTGCAATGATAAAAGCACAAATGAAACGACGTATATAATCACACGTACGTGACTTACAAACTTCTCTCTTAATTCATCATAATATCTGTAGCCAGAATCTGCATTGTTAGGATCAATAAGCCCACTCATATCTCCTTCTACATATTTTACAGTCATTTCATGTACCCAGAAATCGTAAAAATGCAATCCTAGAAATGCCAGAATAACCACACCGCTTAACAGCATGTTTCTAGAAACCCATGACGAGTTATTTGAAGCTGAGTTTTTTGCGTAGCTTACTTTTCGTGAAGCTCTATTTTTGGCTTCTAGTACAAAGCCCATCACAAAGTGAAAGACAACACCAAAAATTAAAACAGGTTGCATTAATCCTTGAACTAATGGATTAGTACCCATAAAATGAGACATCTCGTTAAATAGTTCTGGACTAATTACTGATGAAAAATTGATGGAAACATGTATAACTAGAAAAATCATTAGAAAAAGTGCCGATAGAGCCATGGCAAATTTTCTTCCTACCGATGAATTAAAAATTCCGCTCATTAGTGAATATATCTTGAATGATTATCTCACAAAGGTACGGCGCAAACGTTTTTTCTACAACAACCTTCAGTTATAATTAACTATTTAGAATGATTTTAATCTAAAAATCAAACCTCGGGTTTACAATTGTATTATAAATACTTCCGAAGGAATAACTAAAGCCGAGATTTACAAAATAATTATAGCCTGATTGTAATTGCTGTTGTTGCAGCAATAACTCTTCGAGTGAAAGGTCTCCTCCAGGTAAATTAATTTGATTTCGTGTTATGGAATAACTGCCGCTTACATTAAAGTTAAAGCCTTTAAAAAGCCTAATGCGCGTGCCTAAGAAAAAATTTAAAGAGTAAAGACTTGTATCTTGAAGAAACTGATTGAACGAGATCTCCGAGTTAACATTGCCCCATTCTTGATTAATACGTCCTCCTAACTGAACACCATGCTCCCAAAGATATTCTTCGGTTTTATTAAATACCGTTCGTTCTATATATTTATTATATCTAATACCATTACGATACGAGATGGTCAATTGCTTTTTTGCGGATAATGCATAATCAAAAAAACTGTATTCTAAGGCTGGTCTAAAGGTCCAGGAAAGATCACTGTTATCAAAAGTAGAAGTGCTTACACGACCAAAAAAACCATAGGACCAATGTTGATTAATGCTAATTATATCATTAACATTCAAAAATTTTCGGTCGTTTACACCAACAATCTCATCGCCTTCAAATTCAAAAATATTCCGACTCTCTCTGTATCCCGCTCGCAACGAAAACTTATTTTTTTCAGTAACTCTTCGGGCCGATAAGTTGAAATTTATGTTCCTTGATCGGCTTTGCTCCTGTCCGTTAAAAAATCCACCAGCACCTATTTGAAACAACCAGTAATTCCAAGGGTCATCTTCATCAACCTCATCACTCATATCTTCGGGAATAGGAACTAGGACTGTAACTTCATCAACTGTTCCTTTGGCAATCCAAAATCTAACGAGACCTAGTTTTATGTTTTCAAGAACACGCTGTCTTACTTCATCACTGGTCATGTTTCCATCTGTAGAAAAAGAGAGACTATAGTTTATAGCTTCAAATTCGTTCTTACCAATAAATTGGGCCTCATAACTTCTTCCTCTACTGCCGTTTCGTTGGGTAACAAAAAATATGTGTACATCTCCCAAATACTGATCTCTTACAAACTGAACATTGCCAAGATTTTGACGTATATATTGATTGTCACAAACATTACAATCTAAATAAATACTTAGTTGTTCTGTTATATTATTTTGTGCTTGTAGAGGTGATAAAACAAAGCAAAGCATCACAAATGTGATATATTTTATCATGTGTATAGATTGTCTGGTTAGAAGGCAAATGTATATTTTACATTAGAGTTGCTCCCACATATTTAGTTGAGTTTAACATTTTAAAACACACTAAAGTGATTATTTAATGGTAAGTGTAGTTTTTTCGCCGCCTATTTTTACGTGGTAAACACCTTTGGGCAAATAGTATTTGCCCTCTGATGCTTTGTGATTGAGCGATTTTCCTGTCTCTTTTTCAAGGGCTTTTTTGCCTTTTTCATTTGTTTGAAGACTATACTTAAAATGATTAAATCCTTTAACCGATTCAATATTATCTGAAAACAATGTACTCCCTTTCTCGGTCATTACCTTTACTTGATTAATACCACTTGAATTACTAAAATACTCTATTATGACTTCAGGCTCATAAGGCTCTGACCATTGACTCCAAGAGTTTCCCCATCGACTTGAATATCTAATTTCTGTGGGTGCAAAAATTGTTATGGGCTTAGAAATTACGTCAGTATTTACCAGTTGTAAATTTTCAATATTAGCTTTATAAATACTTCGGCCATGCGTACCAACAAGAAGGTGTTTGGCCTCTGGTTGCACAACCAAATCATGAACGGCAACATTTGGAAGTCCTTCAACAAATATGTCCCAATTAGCACCTTGGTTAAAAGACACATACGCGCCATTATCTGTCCCTATGTATAGAACATCCTCATTTGCTGGGTCTTCGTGTATTACATTTACTGGAGAGGCTGGGATGTTAGCACTAATGTCCTTCCATGTTTGTCCAAAATCATCACTCTTAAAAGCATACACTTCAAAATTATCCCAACGATAACCATTTAGAATTACATATACACGTTCTTTCTTATGCTGAGAGGCTACAACTCTGCTTACCCATAAATCTTGAGGAAAATTAGACGAAATGTTGGTCCAATTTGCTCCGGCATTTTTAGAAACGTGTACTAATCCGTCATCACTACCAACATATATTAAACCAAACTGAAATGGGCTTTCACTAATTGTTGTCAATGTTCCATAAGCTACATTCCCTGGTTTACCGCCTTTAGTAAGATCATCACTTATTGCTTCAAAATCATTGCCTTGATTCATGGAGCGCATGAGTTTATTACCACCTAGGTATAAAATGTCTTGGTTATGAGGTGATAATAAAATAGGTGTCTGCCAATTGAATCGATAAGGGTTTTCACCGAGTTGGTGTTTGGGCTGTATATAATTGCGTTCTCCTGAAGCTCTGTTTATTCTAAAATAATTTCCAAATTGATAGCCTGTATATACAATATCTGAATTACGACTATCTATCTGTATTTGCATACCATCGCCTCCCATTATAGATTCCCATGGGTATTGACCACTTTGGTGCCATCGACTGTCCTCTCTTGCATTATGCGCTCCTACCCAAACGCCGTTATCTTGTAAACCACCATAGACGTTGTATGGTTTTTCATTGTCAACATTTATTGCATAAAATTGACCAACGGATGGTGAGTTGTTTTTTATCCAATGCTCTCCATCATCATAAGTGATATTTACACCACCATCATTTCCGTTGATCAAATGATTGGGGTTTTTGGGATTTATCCATAATGCATGGTGGTCTGCGTGTACATTTTCCGCACTTATTGAAACAAACGTTTTTCCACCGTCCTTTGATTTTAATATAGGTACTCCGTAAATATAAATATGGTCTTGGTTAGCTGGTGAGACATAAATATGCCCAAAATAATAGCCATAACTAAAATAAATACCGTCTAAAAAGGTGTCGTGTGTTTTTTTCCAAGTACGTCCTGAATCTTCACTTTTATAAACCTCAGCACCAACTACAGGTGTATCAAATAACATTGAATTAGCATCTTCAAGGTATTTAGCTAGATCAATTGGTTTTACATTTCCAGAGCGTACCATTTGCTTTACACTTTGAGCACTATATTTATCAGGAAAACCATTAGTCTTTAAAAACTCGTTGAGCTTTTCATCATCTAACTCCAAAAATTTGGCATTAGTCATTTGCTTAAAATCATCTTTTACAAGGCCTTCTGATTCTTTTTTTTTATCGTCTGATGGACGTCTAAATTGACTATCATGTATAGCGTAAATTGTAGTGTCGTTAAACATAGCAATTCCTATTCTACCGACGCCCTCGCCTACAGGAAAACCACTATCTTCTGTAGATACCTTTGTCCATGTACTTCCGGCATCTGTACTTTTATAAATTCCAGAATTATTGCCATTCCCTGTAAAATTCCAAGCTTTTCGGTCCTTCGTCCAAGCCGTTGCGAACATAACATCAAAGTTATCTGGACTGTGTTGTAAATCAATTATTCCAGTTTCGTTATCTACAAATAGCGTTTGTGTCCATGTATTTCCGCCATCTTTAGACGTGTAAATACCGCGTTGATCATTTGGAGAGTATAAGTGGCCAGTTACACCAACTACAATATGGTCCTTATCATTAGGATTAACCAAAATACGGCCAATATGATGAGAATCTAACAATCCAATGTTGCTCCAAGATTTACCATTATCTGTTGATTTTAAAACACCAATACCTGCATACGAAGAACGCGATGCATTGTTTTCTCCAGTACCTACATAAATAGTACGAGATGGCCAATGTACTGCAATGTCACCTACATTTTGAGTTTCTGCATTATCTAGAATGGGCGTAAAAGATGTTCCATTATTAATGGTATGCCACAATCCTCCAGAAGCATATGCCACGTAAAACTCTGACGGTATCTCAGGATTTACAGCCAAATCCACAACACGGCCGCTCATAATTGTAGGACCAATATTTTCAAATTGAATTTGCTTTACTAAGGATGACGAAGTCATGGCCTGTTTTTGCTTTAAGGCATTATCAACAACACTTTTTTCAGTAGACATTTGCTGAGCATATGTGCATAAAACACAAAAACTTAATAGGGCAATGGATAATCTTAATTTTGACATTTGGTTAGTTTTTATAGAACTTGAAAATTAACCAATCTTCAAGCAGCAACAAAATAGCTAATAAAAGTTTAACAGATTCTCATTACCTTTAAACCTTATAAAAACACAATAATGAAATACGACTTAATTGATAATAATTTATTTATAAAAAATCGTAAAAATTTTGCTTCTCATATGAAGCCGAACAGCTTAGCTATTTTTAATTCCAATGATATCTATCCAATTAGTGCAGACAGCACGTTGCCATTTGCACAACATCGTGATATTTTTTATTTAAGCGGTGTAGATCAGGAAGAAAGTATCTTAGTTTTATTTCCGGATTGTCCAAAAGAAAAGCATCGTGAAATATTGTTTTTGAAAGAAACGAACGATCACATTGCCGTTTGGGAAGGCGAAAAACTAACAAAAGAAAAAGCCTTTGAAACTTCGGGTATAAAAACAGTGTATTGGCTACAAGACTTAGAGAAAATTCTTTTTGAACTTATGACCCAATGCGAAACCATCTACATAAACACCAATGAACATTATAGAGCTAGTGTAGAAACAGAAACTCGTGAAGATCGTTTTACCAAATGGTTAAAAGCCAAATATCCGGCTCATAATGTTGCAAAAAGTAATCCAATATTACAACGGCTGCGTTCCATAAAAGATGCTATTGAAATTGACCTCATGCAACAAGCCTGTAACATTACCGAAAAAGGTTTTAGGCGCGTCCTTGATTTTGTAAAACCAAACGTGTGGGAATATAATATAGAGGCGGAATATATGCATGAGTTTTTAAATAATAGGTCTAAAGGATTTGCCTATACGCCTATTATAGCTTCAGGAAACAATGCCAACGTACTGCATTATATTGAAAATAACCAACAGTGTAAAGCTGGAGATTTAATACTTATGGATGTTGGTGCAGAGTATGCAAATTACTCTAGTGATATGACGCGTACCATCCCTGTTTCAGGAAAATTTTCAAAACGTCAGAAAGATGTATATAATGCCGTAAATAGAGTTAAAAACGAAGCTACAAAATTATTGGTTCCTGGGGCTTATTGGGAGCAATATCATGTCGAAGTTGGTAAATTAATGACTTCAGAATTAATAGGCCTAGGACTACTTGATAAGGCAGATGTACAGAACGAAAATAAAGATTGGCCTGCTTATAAAAAGTACTTTATGCACGGAACAAGTCATCATATAGGTCTTGATACGCATGATTACGGATTACTTCATGAACCTATACAAGCCAATATGGTCTTTACAGTTGAGCCTGG
>JABDIQ010000185.1 GCA_013003655.1 Winogradskyella sp.
CAAGTACCATAGTACCGATGATGGAACCTACGTAAGATTCAAATAAATCTGCACCCATACCAGCTACATCACCTACATTGTCACCAACGTTATCCGCAATCGTAGCAGGGTTTAAAGGATGATCTTCAGGGATTCCAGCTTCAACCTTACCAACCAAATCAGCACCTACATCAGCAGCTTTAGTATAAATTCCGCCACCTACACGAGCAAAGAGTGCAATAGATGAAGCTCCAAGTGAAAATCCAGATAGAACATTAAGTACCAATCCTAAATTATCTGGTCCAGGCCATACTTCTTGATAGATCATAAAAAGACCACTAAGACCAAGAACTCCTAAACCAACAACTCCTAATCCCATTACAGCACCACCAGCAAAAGCAACTTCTAAAGCTTTACCTAAAGATGTTCGTGCAGCACTTGTTGTTCTTACGTTAGCTTTTGTGGCAACTTTCATACCTATAAAACCAGCTAATGCAGAACAGACAGCACCAACTATAAATGAAAGAGCCACCATTCCGTGAGATCCTTCTTCGCTGTTTCCTTTAAAGAATAATAATACTGCTACTGCAACTACGAAAATAGATAAGATTTTGTATTCTGCTTTCAAGAAAGACATTGCACCATCAGCAATGTTCTTTGCAATTCTTTTCATCTTATCATTACCTTGATCTTGTTTTGTTACCCATGTACTTTTTATAAATACAAATAGTAAGGCAATAAGTCCAAAAACTGGTAGAAATTTTACAATTAAATCCATATTGTATGAGTTAGTTTATTTGATTAAAGTGCGCAAAAATAGTAAAATAAGGCATATAAAAAAACTCTTTCACCTTTTATAAAAACAATGTTATTATGTCTCAATAATGCTTAATTTGGTTGTTAACTCAATTATGCGTAGATTTTTGAATAAACTTATAAACACATGTTTTTATATTAGTTTATATTGTACTTTTGCGCGCTTAAACTATTTTTAAGTAACTAAAAACCAAACTCTTGAAAGAAGAATATTTTAAATGGCATTCGCCAACTCTTAATAAGGATATGGAGATGCTTGTTTTTGGGCATGCTGGTTATCCTGTGATTCTATTCCCAACAACTAGTGGACGTTTCTACGAATGTAAAGATTTTAAATTAGTAGAATCGGCAAGATGGTTTGTAGAGCAAGGACTTGTGCAGATATACTGTCCGGATAGTATTAACGAGCTGAGCTGGTATAATAAAAACATTCATCCTGCGGATAGAGTAAAGAATCATATGTGGTATGATGAGTTTATACTCAATGAAATAGTTAATCGTATCTCTCATGAAAAAGGGATTGCCAAAGTTGCTGTGGCAGGCCCAAGTTTTGGTGGTTACCAAGCGGCAAATTTTGCGTTTAAACATCCAGATAGAGTAAGCCATATGTTTAGTATGAGTGGAGCTTTTGATATTAAATCGTTTATGGATGGATATTACGACGATAACGTGTTTTTTAATAATCCAATGGATTTTATGCCTGGCAACAATCATCCAGATCTCTGGAAAATGAAAATCGTGCTAGGTGTTGGCGAATGGGATATTTGTTTAGAAGCCAACGAAAAAATGGCGAAAATTTTAAGCGATAAGAACATTCCCTTTTGGTTTGATCTTCGTAAATGGGCAGAACACGACTGGCCTATATGGCGACAAATGTTTCCACATTATTTATCACAACTCTAACTAATAAATCAAAATTTGAATCATGAAAAAAATAGGTATTTTATTTGGTCAAGAAAACACATTCCCTCATGCATTTGTTGAACGTGTAAATGAAAAAGGCATTAAGAACATCAAGGCTGAAGCCGTTTCAATAGATATGGTTGAACAAGCTAAACCAACCGATTACTCGGTAATTATTGATCGTATCTCTCAAGATGTACCTTTCTACAGAGCCTTCTTAAAAAATGCGGCTATTACTGGTACAGCAGTTATTAATAATCCTTTTTGGTGGAGTGCTGACGAGAAATTCTTTAATAATGCCCTAGCAGAAAAGGTTGGTGTACCTGTGCCAAAAACGGTCCTTTTACCATCATCTCACCGACCAGATGACACCGATGAGAATTCGTTTAGAAACATGAAATTTCCATTGAATTGGGACAAAATGTTTGAAACTATAGGGTTTCCTGCCTATATGAAACCACATTCTGGAGGTGGCTGGAAAAGTGTTTATCGCGTTACAGACCCTGAAGATCTTTGGGCTAAACATGGTGAAACAGAGCAATTAGTAATGATGTTGCAAGAAGAAATAAACTTTACTGAATATTTTAGATGTTATGTTTTAGGTACAGATAATGTACACATTATGCAATATGAGCCTAGAAATCCGCATCACTTAAGATATGTAAAGGATGGACCACCGGTGAAGCAATCTATTTTAGATACCGTTAAAAAATACTGTATTCGTTTAAACAAAGCGCTGGGCTATGATTTTAATACTGTTGAATTTGCGGTTAGAGATGGCATACCATACGCTATTGATTTTTGTAATCCTGCTCCAGATGCAGACATTCATTCTGTAGGACAGGAAAATTTTGACTGGATTGTAGAAAACGCAGCTAATCTTGCCATAGATAAAGCAAAATCTTATAAAGCAGGAAAAATGAATCTTACGTGGGGAACCTTTGTAAAAGATCAAATAACTGGTAAAAAGACTCCTCTTAAATAAAGCGTTTTAATTACTACATTTATCTATTAACTAACACCATTGAAGATGAACTTCACATTAGGAATAGAAGAGGAATATCAGGTCATTGATCCAGTGAGTCGAGAACTTACCTCACATGATCAACGTATTGTTAAGGAAGCCGAGAAAGTTTTAAAAGAACAGGTAAAAGCCGAAATGCACCAGGCCGTAGTTGAAGTTGGCACAAATATTTGTAATGACATTAAAGACGCGCGAAAAGAAATCACGCACTTAAGAAAATCCATTTCAGA
>JABDIQ010000253.1 GCA_013003655.1 Winogradskyella sp.
CAAGGTGTTTTCCCAAGATATAATGCTGGAACGAGTCATTTTTTTAAAAATGAAAAGATAAATTTTAATGTAAATTATAGCTATAACCAAAAAAAGATCAATAGATCTAATGATGATGAGGTTAACTTTTTAGAAACAGAGAATACTAGAGAGCAGTTTTGGTTTTCAGACGTTAATAGAAACACCTGGTCTAACAACCACAATCTCAATCTGAATTTTGATTATTTTATAAATGACAAAAATACAATTAGCATAAGCTCAACAGGATTATACACGCCTTACTTTAAGTACAAGATCAATAATAACACCGTAATAGAAAATGGGATGGGCGATTTTCTATCGCGTTTTACTGCAGACAATCTCTCTAGAGATAATAAATACAATATAGGAACAGACTTAGATTACGTGTATGAGTCTAAAAGCAATACTAGGCTTGCTATAAATGCACATTTTACAATTTATGATTATGAAAGAGATCAGAACGTGTTTAGCAACTTTTATGATATGAATAATGAGCTTGAAGACTCTTCAGAATTCAATACTCTGGCAAATCAAAATACAGAAATTATTACTTCAAAACTGGACTATTCAGTTTCGATAAATGAAAAGTCGACTTTTGAAGCTGGCGCTAAATTTTCTAATGTTAAAACAGATAGTGACATTACACGGGTAGATATTATCAATGGATCTGAAGTTGTTAATGACGCCAACTCTGATGCGTTTAATTATGACGAAAAAGTATATGCCGCCTACTTAAATTACAGTTTAAGTTCAGAAAAATGGAGCTTTAATCTTGGACTAAGAACAGAGCAAACAGATATTGTTGGGACATCAATTACGCTGAATGAAGCTACCAATCAAAACTATCTAAGGTGGTTTCCAAATGCTGGCTTATCGGTAAATATTTCTGATAATTTCAGCCTGTATTCAACTTACAAAAGAAGCATTCAGCGTCCAAGTTATACAGATCTTAATCCGTTTACGTTCTTTTTAAATGAAAACACAGTTGTGGTGGGTAATCCTAATTTAACACCTACTTTTATTGACCACATTACCATTGGGACCACACTGTTGAAATATTTAACCTTTGAAGCCTATTATATGAATTACGATGGCGCTATCAACGAGCTGCCAAGACAAGATAATGAAAACAACATATTGGCCTATACACCTGTTAATCTAGACAAAACAGTGGAGTATGGCTTTGATTTTGTCACCGATTTTTATTTAACCAATAGATGGAGCGTCTATTTTGTAACCTCTTTCTACAACGTCACAGAAGAAACAAGTTTTGGCGAAGACATTGTAGAGCTTAGTCAATGGTCTAATTACAGCGCATTATCAAACAATATAAACCTATTAAAAGACAACAGCCTCAACATAAATTTTGACCTTACTTTTGGCGGTAAGAACTTACAACGTCTTCAGATTGTTGAAAATAGACTTATCTCTAATCTCAGGATATCAAAATCTATGTTCAACAAAAAAGGAGTGCTATCACTTTCGGTACAAGACCTTTTTAACGAACAGGATTTTAGGTCTAGCGTAAATTATTTAAACCAAAGAAACTCAATGTTTACTAATCTAGACAACAGATTGATAAGTCTAGGCTTTAGATATAAATTTGGCAATACCAGATTATCCACTAACGAACGCGTCAGCGAATTAGACGAAAGAAATAGGCTAAAAGACCTTAATTAAATTAGTCCTGCCACTCTGCTATAAAAAGATTGGTGTCTCTGGTTCCGCCATTGTTTCGGTTAGATGAAAACGCTAAATATTTCCCATCGTTTGAAAATACTGGAAATGCATCAAACGTCTCTCCGTGGGTTACACGTGTTAGATTTTTCCCATCAATATCAATGAGATACAAATTGAACGGAAACCCTCTTTCAGCTTCAAAATTCGATGAAAACAAAACCTTATCACCCGATGGTGTAAAGAATGGACTCCAGTTGGCATTTCCTAAATTGGTGAGTTGCCTTAGGTCAGAGCCATCTGCGTTGCAAATGTAAAGTTCCATTTCCGTAGGCTCAACAAGCCCTTTATTCAATAGTTCTTTGTAGTCCTTAATTTCTTGCTCAGTTTTTGGACGCGATGATCTAAAAATAAGTTTTGTACCGTCTGGCGAGAAAAAGGCGCCACCATCGTAACCAAGCTCGTTGGTAATCTGCTTTACATCTGTGCCATCGATATTCATGGTATACAACTCTAAATCACCACTTCTGGTAGAGGTAAATACTATTTTATCACCTTGTGGAGATACTGTTGCCTCAGCATCATAACCAGGCTCATTAGTTAATTGATTAACAATATTTCCTTCTAGGTCGGCCACAAATATGTCATAGCTATCGTAAATAGGCCAAATGTATTTTCCATTAAGGCGCAGAGGCGTTTCAGGACATTCATCATCACCTAGATGTGTAGAGGCATAAACGATATGCTTATTATCTGGTAGAAAATAGGCACATGTCGTTCTTCCTTTACCAGTACTTATCATTGGCGGAACAGAATCTTCAAAAGACTCATTGACATTCATTAAAAACATCTGATCACAGCCTACACCCCATTTTTTATTATTAGATTGAAACACCAGCTGCTTGTCATCAAAACTCCAATAAGCTTCGGCATTGTCACCACCAAAGGTGATCTGCCTTATAGACTTAAAATGGGTTTCTTCAGGATATATTAAACTATCATTGGTAATTGTTGACGCAGTTTCATTTGTATTTAATTCGGTGGTCGTGGACTTATCACTTTTACAAGAGACGCTTAAAAGAAGAAGAGCAATTAAGCATAGTGAGTATTTGTTCATCATAATATTATATAAAAATGGCAATTATTGTCTAATTTTGCGCAAAAATAAAACATATCACTATGAAGAAGCTTATTTTTTTAATGTTTTTAACGCTTATAGTTGCTTGCAAGATTCAACCAAAAACAGCAAGTAATAAAATGCCTGATGACGTGACCTTTCTTGCCAGCGATGCATTGGAGGGCAGGCAAACTGGCACAAAAGGTGAAGAACTAGCATTAGAATATATAACAAAACGATTTCAAGAAATAGGCTTAGAGCCGAAAGGAACCAGCGATTATTTACAACCGTTCTCATTTAAACCCAAAACAGACCCACACAAGGAAGTTGAGTTTGTTACTAATACAGATGGCACAATTACAGGCCATAATGTTATTGGCTACTTAAACAACGATGCCTCAAAAACTATAGTAATAGGCGCTCATTATGATCATCTAGGTTTTGGTGGTGACGGATCTCTTTATCGTGGCGACGATAAATCTGTACATAACGGAGCAGACGACAATGCAAGTGGTGTAGCCGTGCTATTACACCTTGCAGAACGATTAAAAGTAAAAAAAGACAATGCCGAAACAAAAGACCAGAACAATTATTTATTCATGGCATTTTCAGGTGAGGAGATGGGATTATTAGGATCAAATTATTTTTCTAAAAACCCAACCATTGATGCTCAGAGTATAAATTATATGA
>JABDIQ010000302.1 GCA_013003655.1 Winogradskyella sp.
TCCATGGTGCGCCATGCACATTATCCACATATAAAAAATCTCTCATAAATCGCCAGCCTTCTTTAAAAATCTGTTTGTATTCGGCTTTAGGATCTAATTTTGTTTTTATGTCTATCTTTAATTTACCTTCACCTGGCTTAGGTGGCGATTTGGTGTCAACCAAATGCCAATTGTTATTTTGATTTAACAGAACTGATTTCCGATCTGCCGTTGCAACCATTTGAGAAACTCCTGAAGCAAACTCTGTGGCTTTTAATTTTTCAACATCGTAATGATGAACTGTAAGTCCGCGCGTATTCGGTACGCTTTCCGCAACAAAGACAGTATGTTTAGGGCCTTCTAGCAAGGCAACATAATTCCTATCTGGTAAGGTCATGGCTATACTGCGGTCTAATAATCCTGCTTCATCAATTTTCACTACAACTGAGGTATTATCATTTTCTTTTTTATTGGTGTCTGAATCTGTTTTAGCCTCAACTGTTTCTTCATCAGATTTTGGCAGTACTGGTGCTTTATCTTCTGCATTAAGAACAATAGCATATAAGCTTCGTGTAACCTCTGGATCATAGGAACTCATGTCTAACCAGCCAGATTGAAGTCCATAATTAGTACTTGCTAAGGTGTAGACGTATTTGCCTGAAGCATCCCAAACTGGTGTAATAGCATCTGCCAATGGGTCTGTTAACCTAATTGTTTTTTTAGAGTCAATGTTATAGGCAAAAATTGATTTAAAATGGCTCTCTTGCTGTTTGGCATAGGCTACCCATTTGCTATCTGGAGACCATTTAGGATTCATGGATCTGTTAGGATGTGCATAACTGTCCGTAGCTATTATAGAGCTCTGCTTGGTTTCTAAATTTGTTATCCAAATGTTGTAGTGTGTGTCTGTATAGGCGATATACTTGCCGTCTGGTGACCAGTCTGGTTGAAAATAAAAGGTTGGGTTGGGCAAAGCAATTTCTTGGATATTCAAGCCGTTTTGGTCTGTAATGACTAATTTATACTCGCCACTGCGGTCTGAAAACCACGCTATTTTATCTCCTTTTGGAGACCATATAGGATAACGGTCTGCAACACCAGGTGAGTTTGTGAGATTTCGCCACGTTCCATTTTCTTTTGGAACGCTAAATATTTCACCACGATACTCAAAGAGAACTCGTTTTCCAGTAGGCGATACATTAGGGTTGCTTAAGTTACTGGCTGAAACGCTTTCCCATCGTGGCCGTGAAAATGTAACATCACTATTCACAGTTATATTGAGTTGCTTAGTTACACCTGTTTGTGGTTGTAATAGATGGAGATAACCACCTTGTTCAAAAACGAGTTGTGAGGCACCAGCATTTAAACTTTTAACATCAAATTTTTTATGAAATGTTATCTGTTTTTCCTCTTTGGTTTTAACATCAAAAGACCAAATATTGCTTGTATAATCTCTTTCAGACAAATAATAAACTTTTTCCTTAAACCAAACAGGATCTAGATGTCTTTCTTTATCTAATTGTGGTGTTGTTATTAATTCTTTGGTCTTAAGATCAACAATCCAAATTGGCATAGCTTGTCCGCCTCTATAATTTCGCCATTCAGGATCCCAACTTGTAATCGGTGTATAGGCTAGATGAGTTCCATCATTAGATAACTCGCCATAAGCCGCACGATCTAAGCCAATAGATTCTGGCAAGCCACCATTCATACTTACAGTGTACAACTTATTAGTTTTAGTGGGTTGACCTTCTCTTCCAGATCTAAATAAAATACGATTATCAGGTGTCCAGCCTTGTACAAAATCGCCATCAGGATGAAAGGTTAAACGCATCGGCTCACCACCATCGCTAGGCATAACATATACATCTACATTGCCATCGTATTGTGCTGTAAAGGCAATGTAATTGCCGTCTTTTGAAAAATGAGGGTTAGATTCATAACCATCATCACTTGTTAGTCTTATAGCTTCACCACCGTTAAGAGGTGCCTTCCATATATCATTGGCATATACAAATGCAACCTCGGTATTAGAAATTGTGGGTTGTCTTAATAATTGTGTGCCTTGTGCCACTAGAAGAATTGGAAGACAAAAAACGAGTGTAAACAATGTTTTTTTCATGTGATAAGTATGTTTAGTTGGAATACTGTTAAAGATACAAATTACTTAATAGCCAATAGCGGTATCATCACCGCGTTTATCTGCGCCGCCTTCAATGGTGCCATCATCTAATATTAAAATGCCATTGACTTTTCCTATAATAGGCGATCTGCTTTCATTTGTTTTATAACCTAATTCATTAAGTGTTTTAATTGTAGTTTTTGGAAATCCATTTGGCTCCATCCGTATTTCATCTGGCAGCCATTGATGATGAAATCGTTTTTGATCTATAGCTTTTTGCATAGGCATATTAAACTCTACCACATTTAAAATGGTTTGTAGCACGGATGTTATGATGGTTGAGCCTCCTGGTGTGCCCACAGACATGAAAAGTTCGCCGTCTTTTTCTACTAATGTAGGCGTCATGGAACTTAGCATACGTTTTTCGGGAGCAATGCTGTTAGCTTCTGCCCCAAGCAATCCAAACATATTTGGAACACCTGGTTTGCTGCTAAAATCATCCATTTCGTTATTTAGGAAGAAGCCAAGCTCATCAATAAATAATTTTGAACCATAGGCGCCATTAAGGGTTACAGTAACGGCTATGGCATTTCCAAATTGATCTACGATAGAGTAGTGGGTGGTTTCATCGCTCTCAAAACCTGCAATGCGTCCATAAGAGATAGAATCTGATGGTGTGGCAGCTTCAAATGTAAAATCAGCCATACGCTCTTGTGCATATACATGACTTAATAACATTTTTGTTGGGATTTCTACAAAATCAGGGTCGCCAAGATAGTAGCTTCTATCGGCATAAGCGCGTTTCTCTGTTTCGGACAAGGCTTGTATGTATTTTACACTATTATGACCAAAATCTTTTAGATCAAAGGGTTCTAACATGGTCATTATTTGTCCTAAACAAATCCCACCAGATGAAGGTGGTGGCATTGATATGACATTGTAATTATCATACCTAAACTCTATAGGTTTGCGCCATTTTGCTTGGTATCGTGAAAGATCATCTAAAGTAATTATCCCATCATGATTTTGTAAAAAATCGACTAAAATCTCTGCGGTTTTGCCTTTGTAGAACTCGTCTCTGCCATTAGTAGCAATACGGGTTAACGTTTCAGCGAGCTTCAAATTTCTTATGGTATCTCCTGGTTTAATTTGTTTAGAGTATAAAATTGGTTTGCCATTTACGGCAACAAATAAACTGTCGTACTCTAAAAAACGTTCATGTTGCATTTGTGTTACCGCATAACCGTTGGTCGCCAATTCAATTACAGGCTTTAAGATGTCTTCTATTTCTAGATTTCCAAATTTTTGATGTGCTTCAAAAATCCCAGCAATTCCGCCTGGAACACCTACAGCCATTCCTCCGATGGTACTTTTCCCTTTAATAACTTCGCCATTTTCATCAAGATACATGTCTTTATTTGCAGCAAGCGGAGCCTTCTCTCTATAGTCTAGTGCACCTTTTTCGCCGTCTGCTAATCGGTACACTAAAAAACCACCACCGCCTATACTGCCTGCGAATGGATAGGTGACAGACAACGCCATTTCGGTAGCCATAAGAGCATCAAATACATTACCGCCTTTTTTTAAAGTTGCAATGCCTATTTTAGACGCTTCTTCTCTTGCACTAACGACCATGGCGTTTTTAGAGAAAGTTCCCGGCTTATCTACGGTTTCTATCGATACTGCTTTTTCTTTTTTGCAGCTTACGATTGAGAGTAAAAGAATAAGGTAAATTTTAAGCGCTTTTTTCATAACATTTGGGTAATTAGTTGTTGTTTTTTCTCTTCGCTAAATCGTATCAAATCATTAAAAAAAATGGTAAAATGGTTTTCAAAAGTTTGGTAATTATCTTGTAAATCTTTTGTCGCCTTGTTCATGTGAGATTTATTTCTGGTGCGCCTGTTCATGCCATTTAAAACTAATTGTATTCCTTCTATGGTTGCATAACTTAATAACCAATTCCCTTGAATCATTACAGGCGTTAAAGTTTGAAATTTAGGCGGTAACAGTAACATGTTCTTATTTAAACTATCATAAAATTCTTGAACAAAAACCTTAAGTTCTATGTTAGAATAATGATGCCAATTTTTGGCTAAAAAATGATCGTAAAATATATCTATAATTACACCACTGTAATGGCCGTAATTCTTGTGCAACAATTTAGTGCTTTTCCTAAAAACGGCGTGTGCATCGGTAAAAGTGTCAATCTCTCTATGCAATAATATGCCTACTTGCATTTCTATAGGATAAGTTTGATATTTTTTACCGCGAATACCATCGGCAACAAAATTTCCAATTTTTATGTATTCGTTATCACCAGAAAGATATATATGCGCCAGAAAATTCACATGTCGAATTTACAAATTCATAACTATAAAACTGCGATTAACCATTATATTTGCCAAAATTTCAATTCATGACATTAATTAAATCAATTTCAGGAATCAGAGGAACCATAGGTGGACAGGTAGGCGATAATCTTACACCGATAGATGCGGTAACATTTGCGGCAGCCTACGGTACATGGGTAAAACAACAACGTCAAAAAGAAAAATATAGAGTAGTCGTTGGGCGTGATGCTCGTATTTCTGGTGAAATGATTCAAAATTTAGTGATGAATACCTTAGTTGGATTAGGGATACATGTTATAGATCTTGGATTGTCAACCACACCAACAGTAGAAATGGCGGTGCCTATGGAACATGCCGATGGCGGTATTATTTTAACAGCCAGTCATAACCCTAAGCAGTGGAACGCTTTAAAATTATTGAATGCCAACGGTGAATTTTTAAATGGTGATGAAGGCTTAAAAATATTAGACATTGCATCATCGAATACCATGAGTTTTTCTGAAGTAGACACACTTGGTAAAATCACAAAGAATCAAGCATACTTAGACCTACACATTGATGAGATCTTAAAGTTACCACTAGTGAATAAAAAAGCCATAGACAATGCCAATTTTAAAGTTGTTGTAGATGGTGTTAACTCTTCTGGTGGTGTAGCTGTACCATTATTATTAGAACGACTTGGTGTGCACACTATAAAATTATATTGTGAGCCTACAGGTCATTTTCCGCACAATCCAGAACCATTAAAAGAGCACCTCACGGATTTATCTAAAGCCGTTGTAAAAGAAAATGCAGATTTGGGTATTGTTGTAGATCCCGATGTTGACCGTTTAGCCTTTATGGATGAAAACGGTAATATGTTTGGTGAAGAATATACCTTGGTTGCTTGTGCTGATTATGTGTTGAGCAAAACACCTGGAAACACAGTGAGTAACATGAGTTCTACACGTGCCCTTAGGGATGTTTCTGAAAAACATGGCGTTAACTATCAGGCGAGTGCGGTAGGTGAAGTCAACGTTGTGGAATTAATGAAAAAAAATAATGCTGTTATAGGTGGCGAAGGCAATGGTGGAATTATATATCCTGAATTACATTACGGAAGAGATGCATTGGTAGGCATTGTATTCTTTTTAAGTTTACTCGCCGAGCGCAAACAGCGCGTGAGCGAGTTGCGTGCGTCTTATCCATCTTATTATATGAGTAAAAAGAAGATTGAGTTAACGCCTCGATTAGATGTAGATGCCATACTTAAAACTATGGAGTCTAACTATTCTGATGAAAATGTTACAACCATAGATGGTGTTAAAATAGATTTTGAAAATAGTTGGGTGCATCTACGTAAAAGTAATACGGAACCAATCATTAGGATATATACTGAAGCGGCTTCTCAAATGGAAGCAGATAAACTAGCTGATCGAATTATTTCAGAAATTAAAGAGATAGCCAATATTTAGTACTTTTATAATTAACAAATTTCCATATAAATGATCCCTAAGACCATAAAAAAAGACCACAAGAATCTGGAAGCGTATTTTGATACGTTTAGAGAGCAGATTGTTGGTCATGATCAGACATTTGAGTCGCCTTATGGAACGCAGAGGATCATTTATACGGACTGGACGGCATCAGGACGGTTGTATAGACCAATAGAAGAAAAGTTGTTAAATGAATTTGGCCCTTTCGTTGCGAATACACATACCGAAACTACCGTTTCTGGTACTGCCATGACCAAAGCGTACCACAAAGCAAAATCAATTATAAAAAATCACGTCAACGCTAACGAAAATGACGTTTTGATTGTTTCAGGTACTGGAATGACAGGTGTAGTTAATAAGTTTCAAAGAATATTAGGGCTTAAAGTTCCTGAGAACTTAAGGAAATATACAAAAGTACCAGATGAGATAAGGCCTGTGGTCTTTGTTACGCATATGGAACATCACTCTAATCAAACCTCATGGTTAGAGACTATTGCCAAAGTTGAGGTTATACCACCAGGTACAAATGGATTGTTTAGTCTTAAAAATTTAGAAACGTTATTAGAGAAACATAAAGACAGACCATTAAAAATAGCCTCAGTTATTGCAGGATCTAATGTTACTGGTATTCAAAATCCGTGTCATGATATTGCGAAGATGATGCATAAGTATGGTGGTGTTTGTTTCGTTGATTATGCGTGTTCAGCACCTTATGTTGCGATCAATATGCATCCAAAGGATGAAGATGCTTATTTTGATGCTATCTTCTTTTCGCCTCATAAGTTTTTAGGTGGACCAGGAACTTGTGGTGTATTGGTGTTTAATAAAAGTCTTTATAAAAATATGATTCCCGATTGTCCAGGTGGAGGCACTGTAAGCTGGACAAATCCTTGGGGAGAACATAAATATTTAGACAATATTGAAGAACGAGAAGATGGTGGTACTCCAGGTTTTTTACAAACCATTAAAACAGCACTTGCCATTAGGTTAAAAGAGCAAATGGGTGTGGATAATATTCTGCTGAGAGAACACCAGCAAGTTTCGAGAATATTTAACCGTCTCTCCAAAACCTCTAACATCAATATCCTTGCAGACATGCATAAAGAACGCTTAGGTGTTATTTCTTTTTATATTGATGATCTTCATTATAACCTTGGTGTAAAATTACTCAATGACCGGTTTGGTATACAAACAAGAGGCGGTTGTAGTTGTGCTGGTACCTATGGACATTATTTGTTGCATGTAGATTATGATACCTCTCACCAACTAACCAATGAAATATCTATCGGTGATTTGGTTAGAAAACCAGGATGGATCAGAATGTCAATTCATCCAACCACAACGAATGAAGAAATAGATTATGTGTGCGATAGTATTATAGCACTATCTAACTTTCATAAAGATTGGGCAAAGGATTACAATTACGTCAAAGAGACGAATGAATTTATTCATAATTCACAAAAGACAAACACAGAAAACCAGACTTCAGTAGATCACTGGTTTAAACTCTAAGCTTCAGTATTTAAAAATTCTTCAGGCACCTTGTCTTTGTGTTTCCATCGTTTATGTGTCCACAAATAATATTCTGGGGCTTCATAGATTTGTTTTTCTAAAAGACTTAGAAATTGGTCTGTTATTTCATAATCTTTATAGGTGTTAGGCTCTTTAGTTATAATATGAAAAGTAGTTTCGTAATAACCACGTTTTAAGCGTTTTACACCAAAATAAACAACAGCCATGTTAAATCGTTTTGCGATCAATTCAGCACCTGTGTGTACAGGTACTTTAATGCCTAAAAAATCTTGCCAATGAAAGGCCTTGTTTGCTTTTGGAGACTGATCTGCAACAAACCCACTAATGGATAATTCCCCACTTTTTACAGAATCTGCAAGAACAACAAACGTTTCTTTAGTCGTAATTAAATGGGTATCGTATTTGGCTCGAATACGTTTAACTAGTTTGTCAAAGTACTTGTTGGCTAGTTGTTTGTATACTGCATATCCTTTATGGTTAACAAAGTTCTGCATGATAAAGATCCACTCCCAACTGCCATAGTGACCACACATTAAAACGATATTCTTTTTTTCATCTTCTAATGCTTTAATGACTTCTATATTTTTAAATGTAAATCGTTTTAGAAGTTCTTTCTCAGAAATAGTCAGAGATTTTAAAGCTTCTAAAATCATATCACACAAATGGTGATAAAATTTATTGCTTATCTCCTTGATTTCTTTATCAGATTTATCTGGAAAAACCAACTTTAAATTGGCTTTAACTGTGCGTTTTCTATAGCCAAAGATCTTGTAGATAAAAAAGTATAAGACATCTGAAAATGCATACAGCAATCTGAACGGAAGAATAGAGATTACCCATAAGAACGGATAAATTAAAATGTAGGCAATAAGTTGCATTAAAGAATGTTAGTTTTGCAACAACAAATATATCTATATTTGATCTATACACTAAGAGTTTATGCTTAATTTAAGTTTAGTTACCATTGCAATTATAGCGGCAAACGTAATAATTTCGTTCAAAGGTTTTGACGATCAATTATTTTTTGAACGCTACAAATTTAACGTAGGCGGAATTAGAAGAGGTGAGCAACTGCGTATGTTTTCGTCTGGTTTTTTGCATGTAAACACAACCCATTTGCTGTTTAATATGTTTACACTATACTTTTTTGCTGATGCCGTTATAGCTGTTTTAGGTAGTTTGTTTTTTGTAGTAATTTATGTCGCTAGCTTGGTATTTGGCAATTTATTGTCTTTATACTTTCATAAAGATGAATACTGGTATAGCGCTGTTGGTGCTAGTGGAGCAGTAACGGGAATTTTATATGCTGCTATTTTATTGCAACCCGAAATGAGTCTATATATGTTTTTTGTGCCTATTCCAATACCTGGTTATGTCTTTGGTATAGGCTATCTTTTATATTCAATATATGGCATTAAGAATAGAGTTGGTAATATTGGTCATGATGCCCATTTTGGTGGTGCTATAGGTGGTTATGTGGTAACTTTAATGCTACAACCAAGTCTTTTTAAAACTAACCTTGGGCTTATTGCACTACTTGCTATACCTATTATCATCCTATTTATTATGTATAAAACAGGAAAATTAAATTAATATAATTATTCACCCAGTAACTCTGCTATCTTGAGTTCTAGTGCCATTCCACGTAGATTTTTAGCAACTATAGTCCCGTTTTCATCTAAAATAAAGGTAGCTGGAATAGAGTTTATGTTATAAAGTTGAGCCACAGGTTCTGCAAAATGCTTTAGATTAGACACATGATGCCATGTAAGTTTATCCGCTTCAATGGCAGCTAACCAAGATGCTTTTGGATCTTGCTGAGAGCGTGTTCCATCAAGAGAAACGCCAATGATCTCTAGTCCTTTATCATGATATTTATTGTAAACTCTTACCACATTTGGGTTTTCGCGACGACAAGGTCCACACCAAGCAGCCCAAAAATCTATGATTGTTACTTTGCCCTTCACATCTTCTAGAGATACCATATTACCTTCAGGATCTGGAGCTGAAAAAGAGGGTGCTACTTTTCCAATTTGTACGGCTTCGGCGCGCTTTACTTGATTTTCAATTAAATCCATTTTGCCTTTTAACCGCAGTGCAGGTTCTGATGTTTTTACATTGTCACTTAAATCTTCAAACGCCATTTTTAGCTTATCAAAATCTAATTGTGTTGTACGTAATTGATTTTCTATGACCTGAAGCGTTACAAAGCTCTCGTTATTTTCAGAAATAAACGTGTATGGAAATTCGTAGAGTTCTTCTTTAAGCTTTTCAAGTTCTGCGCTATATTTTTCAATATTAACGGAATCTTTGATAAATTTTGCGTTATCTAATAATGTAGATATAGATTGCAAATCCATTTTATATTGCTGTGCTTTATCTGAAAAGTCTCTGAATGCGGTTGTGGTTGGTGAGCCTTCTACCTTTGACTTAAACATGTTCTTTTTATTAATCTCTATATCGATCTCACTATTCTCTAGCATAAAAGGTAATACACCATCAGCACTATTTACTGCAATAAAATGAAGTGACGGATAAGGCACCTGTCCTGTGAACGTAAATTGCTCATTCAATACAATAGCCGTATCAATTGGCACTTGTTTTCCAGATTCATCCAGTTTTTTCAGATATACTCTTATACCATTGTAGATGTCCTTAGCGTTGCCATTTATAACATAGTTCACACGAGTACGATCTTCTTTACATGCTGAAAATACTAATAGAGTTAGTAATAGATAAAGTACTTTTTTCATAGTTAAGGATTTAGTGCTGCAAAGATAAAAAGTTATGGAGTTTATAAAACGTATACATCATATTTAATTGTATTTAATACTATATAAGGGCTGAACAATTTTGTAATAAGTGTATTTTTGCCATACCATACTTATATAAATTGACTTAAAATGAACAACGACACTATCATAGCTATGGCTACGCCAGCTGGCAGTGGAGCAATAGCCGTAATTAGGTTATCGGGTCCAGAAGCCATTGCGCAAGTGTCACAGACGTTTAGATCGGTTAGTGGAAAATCGTTAGATGCACAACGTACCCACACCGTGCATTTGGGTCATATCTTGGATGAGGGTAGAACCTTAGATGAGGTGTTGGTTACAGTTTTTAAAAATCCGAATTCATATACTGGTGAGGATGTTATTGAAATTTCATGTCATGGTTCGCCTTATATTCAGCAAGAACTTATTCAATTATATCTAAGACGTGGCTGCCGAATGGCAACGCCTGGAGAATTTACCTTAAGAGCATTTTTAAATGGTAAACTTGATCTAAGTCAGGCAGAAGCTGTTGCAGATCTTATAGCAAGTGAAAATGAGGCCTCACATCAAATCGCTATGCAACAAATGCGTGGTGGCTTTTCTTCTGAAATTGCTAAACTGCGTCAGGAGCTTCTAAATTTTGCATCTTTAATTGAATTAGAATTAGATTTTTCAGAAGAAGATGTAGAGTTTGCGGATAGAACAGAATTCACCGCCTTAGTTGACAAGATCACTACGGTTTTAAAACGGTTGATCGACTCTTTTGCCGTTGGAAACGTTATTAAAAACGGAATTCCTATTGCAATTGTTGGCGAACCAAACGTTGGTAAATCTACTTTGCTTAATGCATTATTAAATGAAGATAGAGCCATTGTTAGTGAAATCGCTGGTACAACGAGAGATACTATAGAGGATGAAATTTCTATTGGTGGTATTGGGTTTAGGTTTATTGACACTGCTGGCATACGTGAAACAGAAGATGTTGTAGAAAGTATAGGCATAAAGAAAACGTTTCAAAAAATTGAAGAATCGCAAGTTGTTATTTATTTATTCGATGGGTCGTCAAGCTTAGAACAAGTAGATGCTATTAAGTTAGAAATTGAAAAAATAAAAAATAAATACCCTCAAAAACCTCTTATAATTCTAGCTAATAAAATAGATCAATTATCTGTTGATGAGCAAAGCAGACTTTCAGACAAGATTTCTGATTGTTTTTTAATTTCAGCCAAGACAGGTGAAGGTGTTTCAGAATTAACGGATAGCTTACTCGATCTTATTAATACTGGTGCCTTGCGTAATAACGAAACTATAGTTACCAATTCAAGACATTATGATGCTTTATTAAAGGCGTTTGAAGAAATGCAAAAAGTAAAACATGGCTTGGAAACCGGATTGTCGGGAGATCTGTTAGCAGTAGATATAAGACAAGCACTTTATCATTTTGGTGAAATAACCGGTGAGATTACTACTGATGATCTTTTAGGTAATATTTTTGCCAATTTTTGTATCGGGAAGTAATTTCCTAAATTCTAATCTTCTGTTAAACAAAATCAATAGTTGTTAAAATTTCGTAAATTTGAAATTGGTATGAAGCAGGTGTTCAATAAAATAATGTCACTGACGATGGTTTTTGTAGTCTTATTTTCTACAATGTCGTTTACTGTGAACATGCATTATTGTGGAGGTGCCTTAGTAGAAACTGCTATCTTTCAAAAAGCCAAAGGTTGCGGTATGGAAATGGAAAAGCCATCGACTGAAGGGTGTTCTATTACTAAGAAAAACTGTTGTGAGGACAAACAATTAGCAATTAAAGGTCAAGACGAACTACAACTAAAAGTTGATAAAATTACGTTTGAGCAACACGTATTCATAGCTTCATTTGATTACACTTATGTTAACCTTTTTGAAGGTTTAGAAAATAAAAGATCTTCTTACGAAAAATACGAACCACCGCTCGTCATAAGGCGTATCTACAAGATTGACGAGACATACTTAATTTGATTTTTAACAACAGACTTTTTTATCCTATGGCTAGTTGCCGTAAGGATAATTTTCTGTTTTCGGTGTTTTCTTAATACCAATGTCTAATTGTTTAATTATCAAAGCTAATGCTAAATAAAAGCATCAAATTTTTAATAGAAAATAAGCTCGTTGCCTTTCTGCTACTTGTCCTTTTTGTGGGTTGGGGAACGGTTAACGCACCTTTTAATTGGGATACAGGTTTGTTACCAAGTAATCCTGTGGCTGTAGATGCCATACCAGATATAGGCGAAAACCAACAAATCGTTTTTACCAAGTGGGATGGTCGCTCACCACAAGATATAGAAGACCAAATTACCTACCCACTTACAACATCGCTACTCGGAATTCCTGGAGTAAAAACCATTCGTAGTTCGTCTATGTTTGGCTTTTCAAGTATCTATATCATTTTTGAAGAAGACATCGAATTTTACTGGAGTCGAAGTCGTATTCTCGAAAAACTTAATTCCTTACCAAGTGGTTTATTGCCAGAAGGTGTTAATCCTGCTTTGGGTCCAGATGCCACAGGTTTAGGGCAAATATTTTGGTACACTTTAGAAGGGCGAGATGAAAATGGAAATGTCACTGGTGGTTGGGATTTACAAGAGTTACGCAGTATTCAAGATTACTATGTAAAATATGCGCTATCGTCTGCAAGTGGCGTTTCGGAAGTTGCTTCTATTGGTGGTTATGTACAGGAATATCAAGTGGATGTGAACCCAGAATTGATGCGTCAGTACAATATAGGATTGAATGAGGTTGTAAAAGCGGTAAAGGAAAGTAACAAGGATATTGGTGCCCAGACTTTAGAAATTAATCAAGCCGAATATTTAGTGCGTGGTTTGGGTTATGTAAAATCCATTTCAGACATTGAAAATGCAGTAGTCACTTCTGAAGATTATACAGCAATCAAAATCAGAGATATTGGAAAAGTCTCATTAGGCCCTGCCACCAGACGAGGTATATTAGATAAAGAAGGTGCTGAAGTTGTAGGAGCTGTTGTTGTGGCTCGTTATGGTGCAAACCCAATGGAAGTGATTAATAACGTAAAAGAAAAAATTAATGAATTAAGTGCAGGATTACCTTCAAAAGTATTAGCGGATGGTAGAACTTCCCAAGTAACCATAGTCCCTTTTTATGACAGAACAGAATTGATACAAGAAACATTGTGGACACTTAATGAAGCTTTAACCCTTGAAATATTGATTACCATTCTGGTCATAATCATTATGGTGTTTAATCTTCGAGCTTCTGTATTGATTTCTGGACTATTACCTGTTGCGGTATTAATGGTATTTATAGCGATGAAACTATTTGGTGTCGATGCTAATATTGTAGCATTATCTGGTATTGCTATTGCTATTGGTACAATGGTCGATGTGGGTGTCATACTTTCAGAAAATATAATTCGACATTTAGATGAAGATGATGGCACACAATCCATTAATACGGTAGTTTACAACGCAACAGCTGAAGTCTCTGGTGCCATCGTAACAGCAGTAATGACGACCATTATCAGTTTTATTCCTGTATTTACCATGATTGGAGCAGAAGGAAAACTATTTAGACCATTAGCATTCACAAAGACCTTTGCTTTAACAGCTTCTATAATAGTAGCGTTATTTTTAATTCCACCGTTTGCTGCATACTTATTCCGAAAGAAAAGTATAAAGACCAATTTTAAATATATTATAAATGGTTTTTTAATAGCATTGGGTATTACTGCAATTGTCTATGGATATTGGTTAGGGTTGATTTTGATAGCTTTTGGAATTACTGCGCTTCTCAATCTTCAAAATAGGATAACGGACAAACAAGCTAACCTTATTAATATCATTATTTCATCAACAGCAATAGTATTCCTGTTAGCTGAATATTGGAGACCATTAGGCGTTGATAAAAGCATTTTCTGGAATCTCATATTTGTTAGTTTTATTTGCTTTGGTTTATTAGGCTTTTTCTCTTTATTCATCAAATACTATACACGTATTTTAAGGTGGTGTTTAGATAATAAATTACTCTTTTTATCAGTCCCAACAGCCATTGTAATTGCAGGGTTTTTCATTATGAGAAATACTGGCAAAGAGTTTATGCCATCTTTAAACGAAGGGTCTTTTTTACTAATGCCAACATCGATGCCTCATTCAGGTGTGGAAGAAAATAAAAGAGTTTTACAGCAATTGGATATGGCAGTAGCCAGTATTCCAGAGATTGAAACCGTAGTTGGTAAAGCAGGAAGAACGGAATCAGCTTTAGACCCAGCACCGCTATCAATGTATGAAAATGTGATTCAGTATAAACCTGAATATATGCTGAATGAAAACGGACAACGCCAACGTTATAAAGTCAATGATGATGGTGAATATGTGTTAAAAAACGAAATGTCATTGCGAGCGGAACAACGTGAAGCGTGGAAATCTCTCAATGCAAAAGAACAACTCATTCCAGACAACAATGGCGAGTTCTACCGTAATTGGCGACCAGAAATACAATCACCAGACGATATTTGGAACGAAATTGTAAGAGTTACCAAATTACCAGGAGTTACATCAGCACCAAAACTACAACCCATTGAAACCCGATTGGTTATGCTACAAACAGGAATGCGTGCACCAATGGGGATTAAGGTAAAAGGTCAGGATTTAAAGCAGATTGAAGCATTTGGGGTGCAGTTAGAAAACATTATCAAGGAAGCTGAAGGTGTTAAAAAGGAAGCTGTTTTTGCAGACCGAATTGTTGGTAAACCCTATTTGTTAATTGATATTGATAGAGAAAAGATTGCACGATATGGTATATCCATTGATGATGTGCAAAACGTATTAAAAGTTGCAGTTGGCGGAATGGTGTTGACCCAAACCGTTGAAGGTCGAGAACGTTATGGAGTGCGTGTGCGTTACCCCAGAGAATTACGAGCAAACCCAACCGATTTAAAACAAATTTACATACCAGTTGAAAAAGGTAGCCCAGTTCCTTTAAGCGAATTGGCAACTATTCGTTATGAACAAGGACCACAAGTCATTAAAAGTGAGGATACCTTTTTAGTGGGCTATGTATTATTCGATAAGATAGATGGCTTTGCGGAAGTTAATGTGGTAGAAAATGCGCAAGCCTTAATTCAAGAAAAGATAGATAGTGGCGAATTAGTTGTGCCAAAAGGTATTAACTACCAATTCACAGGAACGTATGAAAACCAACTAAGAGCAGAAAAAACCTTATCAGTTGTTGTGCCTTTAGCATTGGCAATTATCTTTTTGATTCTCTATTTCCAATTCCGTTCAGTTGGGACTTCTTTAATGGTATTCACAGGTATTGCGGTAGCATTCGCAGGTGGTTTTATTATGATATGGCTTTATGGTCAAGGATGGTTCTTAAACTTCAATTTCTTTGGTGAAAATCTGCGTGACTTGTTTCAAATGCACACAATTAATTTAAGTGTAGCCGTTTGGGTTGGATTCATTGCACTCTTCGGTATCGCAACTGATGATGGTGTAGTAATGGCAACCTACTTAACACAAACTTTCGATAGAAATACACCAGAAAACAAAAAGCAGGTTAGAGCCTCAGTAGTTGAAGCAGGTGAAAAACGTATTAGACCGTGTTTAATGACTACTGCAACTACCATCTTAGCATTATTACCTGTATTAACATCCACAGGACGAGGAAGCGATATTATGATACCAATGGCAATCCCAAGTTTTGGAGGAATGCTCATTGCATTAATCACTTTGTTTGTTGTACCAGTATTGTATAGTTGGAAAGCGGAAGTTAAACTTAAAAGAACAATGAAATGAAGAAAATAGTTTTAATAGTCTGTAT
>JABDIQ010000305.1 GCA_013003655.1 Winogradskyella sp.
AAGTCTGTACGTAATGTTTGCGTTATTGCCATCAATGCTGGTATAGCTTATATCACTTTGTACTTTTAGCTTATGGCCAACGATAAACTTATTGACACCTAAAGTATATTGATTACGTGGTAGTTGAACTGTAATATCTTCAAATTCTACTGTTGTAAATCGCGCAGCTATTTCATAATTATTCTTAAATAAGTATCCAGCCTGTAAGTTTAAAGCGTTACCTGTAAGGACAATGTCTCCCGTGGGTGTAACACCGTCCGCTTCAGTAGCAACTTCGTCATCTGCTGTGCGCTTAGCGTACTCACCCATAAAAGAAAAACCGCTGTATTTAAACATGGCGTCGGCAAATATTGTAGTTTGGTCAGTACCATAAATAGAACCATCTGTTCTTATCATATAATCTCCTGCAAAGCCTCTTTCTCTTACTGCATTTTCATTGAAGTTATAGGTAAAACCTACCATTAATTTTGGTGATTCTTCACGTTTTAAGTCAGACTGGCTGTAATCACCTTTAGATTTAAATGATCCAAAAGGTAGTAATTCTACCCGTGCTGTATATTGAAGACCACCTTCATTTCCTTCGGTAACATTACGGCCTTCACCCTGGGAGATGGAAAACTTCTCGCGCATTAAAAAATCACCGCCTAAGTTGGCGCTATGCCGAATTTGAATACCTAAATCTCGATCAATATTAAAACGACTATTTAACAAAGAGCGATCAATGAGTTGAAGGTTACCTGATGATACAACCCTCTCAACGTTACCTGGTAGTTTTGTTTGTCCTGCCCAGAGTTCCCAGTTTTTGGCAAAACTCCACATAATAACAGCATCAAGGATGTAGCGAGGTGTATTTCGGTTAAATTGATTGGCGCCAGCAATGTCTCTATTAGATAAACCTAATTCTATTTTATACTTTAATTTAGGACTATATGCATAACCATCAAACTTTAAACGTGCTCTACGAACAATGAAATTGTGATCTGCGCTACCGTATTGATTACCGTCATAATCCCATGAAGAATTAGAACGTACTTGAAAACGAGGTGCAAATTTTATGCTAAATGAACTGTCTTTTGCTACAAAGTTGATTAATCCTTTTCCAAAGGAGGTATCACTAATTTCTTGAGCAGAGGTAAGATTAATAGCAAAGAATGCTATAGCTAATAGAATAATAGATTTCATCGTTAGTATTAGTTTTTGTCGCTGCAAAGAACCAATACTAATGTTAACTTAATGTTTCCTAAACTTTATTTAATAAATAAAAAAAACTGCCTTGGCCAAAGGCAGTCTTTAGATTTAATACATCTAAGTCGACAAAAACTAATAGATGATATGAAATACTAAAATTGTCGTCTTAAGACAATTACAAAGATGAACTACAGAGATTAGATGATTGTAATCTTAATATTACTAAAACATTAAGAAAATTCAGCTAAGTCATACCGTGTAAGTACTTAAAAAACAGATAGATATAGCTTTAATGTAAATTTAACGTTAAGTAAATATTGCTTAAATGTTAATTAATTTCTATATTTGAGAAGTCGGCAAATTAATTTAAATGTACACGCGTTATGAAGAAATGTATTGTTTTACTAGCACTTCTGTTCGTTGCAACCTCATCTTATGGACAAGCTGACCAGAATGTAAAAATCGAGAAAAAAGGAGATTTAACCGAAGCCACTTACTTTTATGCTGATGGCAACATCCAACAGCAAGGGACTTTTAATTCAGACGGAAAACTACACGGATTATGGACCAGTTATGATGTCAATGGCAATAAACTTGCAGTTGGCAACTATGAAGAAGGCGTAAAAGTTGGTAAATGGTTTTTTTGGACAGAGAATTCACTTAAAGAAGTAGATTACTTAGATTCTAAGATTGTTCAGGTTAATGAATGGAGAGATAAAACCAAATTAGCTCTGAGATATAAATAAACAAAGCAAAACAAATAAAAAAACCTGCATATTGCAGGTTTTTTTTATTGAACTAACTAACTAAAATGTAAAGGTATAACCTAATGAAATTTCGGTTCCAGGTTCTCTTAACGAGAACAATTGATCTTGTGCTCTAAAGGAAGTATAATCGCTTCGTCTTACACTATTCAATATATTAGCAACCTTTAGATCAACAGACGATCTTTTTTCTGGTCCAAAGGCTTTATTAAAGGTAAAGTTTAAACTGTTAAATGGTTTCGTATAAACATCTGGCACCAAACCTATACCAACGACTTCAAGGGTTTCACCTTGAACGTTAAAGAATAAGCCCGTCCGTAGGCCCTTGTCATCATCAGCGTAGTCTAATCCTACATTTATTAAATAGGGCGCTTGTCCTTGCAAGTCACGTTCTCTTTCTATAGTTTGTCCGTCTCTAGCAGCCAACTGTCTACTGTCAAACTCAGCGTCAGACATGGTAAGTGCAGATTTAATTAAAGAGACATTAGCATTCAGTTTTAGTTTATCTAAACCTTCAGATAGAAATCCAAATCGTTGACGCCATTCAAACTCCACACCATAGACATTAGCATTACCTAAGTTAGCCACGGTTAACTGTGTTGGTGCTTGTAAAAAGAACGCTTGCTCAATAGGGTCTGTAAAATCTTTATAAAAACCGCTTACAGCAAACATTTGTCCGTTGTCGCCAAAGCGTTCTAATCTTAAATCAAAGTTATTAACATAAGTTGGCACTAAATTTAGATTACCAATAAACAATCTGCTTGTTATAGGGTCGAAAATTTGCGCTACAGAAGCTTCTTTAAACGAAGGTCTTGCTGTGGTGCGAGAGTAAGATGTTCTTACATTGATGTCATCATTAACGGCGTAGATTAAGTTTGCCGAAGGAAAAAAGTCGTACTCATCTAGAATGAGATCTCTGTTAAAAACGGTTTCATTATCCTGACCTGTATAATAAGACCTAAAGAGTTCTGTTCTTAAACCAATAACGGTTTTAAAACTTTCGGACAGATTAAATTCGGTTGAGATATATGTGCCATATATACCTTGTTCGCCTTCATAAGCATCATTAGGATTAAATTGGTCTCCAAATATTAAAAACGTACCAACATCTGTCGTTGGGTTCCAAATATTCTCTTCGGCCAATAGATTATCTACATCACCATCAAAAATATAAGCACCATCACCGCGAACATTAAAGGTATAATCATCGGTACTAAAGTCCCTAAATTTGTACGTATACGAGCCACCAAATTTCAGCTTGGCAGGTCTATCAAATAATTGAAATGTTTTATCAAAATCTAATTTACCAGACCAGTTCTCTTCAATTAAATTTCGCCATAGTTGAATAGGAAAGGTAGACGCGCTCGGACTCACAAAAAATTGCCCTTCACCAGATTCCTGTAGAGGTGTTATACGATGATCCTTGTCCATAACCTTTGAAAAGGTAGGCGACAATTTCCATTCCATATTAAAAGCGTCTTCTTCGTAACTATTTAAGCGATGATCACCTGAAATTAATAGATTGGTTACAGAACGTTCGGTATAGGTCAATGAATTTTTAACTAAGGGCTCTAAGCCACCACCAACACCATCTTGAGAGATCTGTTGCTCAAAAAATCCAGCACTAGATTCTCCGTTTTGTATGTGTAAAAAATTCACCTTGAATTTAGACTTATCGGTTTTGTAGGTAAGACCTAATAAACCATTAAGGATAACGTTATTAATCCCTTCAGAGCCATCAGAGTCTAATACAAATTTTAGGTCGTTATTTGAGGTGTCAGCAAAGTCCTTTACCCAACCACCATCTTGTCTGTTTTCAAAAAATGTAGTTGTGTTTTTATAGGAGAATGACGCCTGGTATCCTATTTTGTCTTCACCGAGATCGTACTGATTTCCCAAGGTGAAACCAAAATCAAAGTTCATCCCGCTATTTTCTTGTTTGGCTCTGAGCTCTTTTTGAAATCTATTTGTCAGTGAGGTCAATAACAATTTATTTTCAAAGGTTCCAGGAATAGGTTGATATCTATTAATTGGAAGATCTCTAGTACCATCATCAAAACCTAAAAAATCGGTATCACTACCTGTATAGGTTAGGTAATTTTCGTTAAAGTGCATATCTGGGTTATAGCCAGATCCTAAAGAAATAGAATACTCTGCTCTAGTGGGAAAATCTTTAGTAACAATATTAACAATACCTCCTGTAAAATCTGCAGGATATTCGGCAGAGGCCGATTTTACCACGATGACGTTATCTAATATATTCGTTGGAAATAGATCCATTTGAATGGTATTTCTGTCAGGATCTAAACCTGGAATATCAATACCATTTAAGATAGACTTAGTATATCGATCTCCAAGTCCTCTAACGTAAACGTATTTGCCTCCTTCAATAGATACACCAGGTACGTTCTTCACAGCACTAGCCAAATTACTTGCACCAGTACTTTTAATAGCCTGTGCAGATAGACCATCTAAAACAACCACAGATTTCTTTTGAAGATCTAGCACGGCACTTTCGGTGTTACGATTTGCGGTGGTAGTAATTATAACGGTATCTAGCGTATTTGTATCAAGAACAACATCAATTATTGTATCTGTATTTGCATTTACAATAATGTTGGAGATTTCTTTAGAATTATAACCTGCAAATGAAAACACAAGTGTGTAGCTGCCTGGATCTAGTTCCAGTTTATACTTTCCATCAAAATCAGCTGTCGTACCTGTAGTGGTTCCTTTTACGATAATATTAGCAAAAGCCATGGGCTCGTTAAAATCACCATCAATCACAGTTCCAGTAATTATTCCTGTTTGTGCATTGGAAGCAACAATAAAAAAGAATAAAATAAAAGGCAGAACGTTTTGTAAGTTTTTCATAGTTCAAATTATATAGTTCACCACTCAGTAATTGATGGAGTGGTGAACTAATGTCTTTAGAAAAGGTTATTAGAATCCTAATCCACCAGCTGTGTTAGCGTATGTCCAAGATAAATTAGCAGTATTTGCGCCAACTGTTTGTTCACCCTCATTTACCGCTGAAGCATTAGAGCCAAAACCTGTGACAGTAAC
>JABDIQ010000316.1 GCA_013003655.1 Winogradskyella sp.
ACATCAATTTTAGTCATATCAAACTCACCACTATCATAGTCTGTTTTAATTTTTGTGTATACTAACTCTGGTCGTAGATAAAGATCGTTTCCAATTTTACCAAATAAACCAATGTGGTATCCAATATTCTTTTCTGGATTTTGAAATGAATTAGAGGCAGATTCAAAATAATCACCATTTCCGGCATAGTTAAGACCAGCTTTTAAACCAATTCCGCTTCCCGTTTGGGCAAACGTCAGCGTTGCCATGCTTATGGCGAGTACTAAAATACTTAGGGATTTTTTCATAATGTTTGTTTTTGATAAAGAGTATACTACCAAAAACGTTGCCAAACTAAAGTTATTTCCTTGCTATTACTTTTTTAGCTGCTTCAAAAATGGCTTCATTGGTCAATCCGTACTTCTTCATTAATTGAGCTGGCGTCCCAGATTCTCCAAAGGTATCTTGTGTAGCAACAAATTCTTGTGGACTAGGTAACTGCGTAGATAATACTCTTGAAACGCTTTCACCTAAACCACCTAAGTAATTGTGTTCTTCGGCAGTAACCACACACCCTGTTTTTTTAACTGATGAAATAATGGCTTGATCGTCTAGGGGTTTTATGGTGTGTATGTTAATGACGTCTGCAGATACGCCAATTTCATTTAATTTGTTTGCTGCTTCTAAAGCCTCCCAAACTAAATGACCTGTGGCAATGATGGTAACATCTGTGCCTTCGAGCAAGTTAATGGCTTTACCTATTTCAAATTTCTGATCCTCGGCTGTGAAATTTGGTACCTTTGGACGTCCAAATCTTAAATAAACAGGACCAACATGATCTGCGATAGCTAAAGTTGCTGCCTTTGTTTGATTATAATCACAGGTGTTGATCACCGTCATTCCAGGCAACATCTTCATTAATCCTATATCTTCTAATATTTGGTGAGTGGCACCATCTTCACCTAACGTTATCCCAGCATGTGATGCACATATTTTTACGTTTTTTCCAGAATACGCAATACTTTGTCTTATTTGGTCATAAACGCGTCCGGTTGAGAAATTAGCAAACGTGCCTGTAAATGGTATTTTGCCTCCTATAGTCATTCCTGCTGCTATACCCATCATGTTGGCTTCGGCGATGCCTACCTGAAAAAATCGTTCTGGATGATTAGATTGAAATTCATCCATTTTTAGTGATCCTGTAAGATCAGCACAAAGTGCCACAACATTTTCATTGGTTTTACCTAATTCTGTTAATCCTGCTCCAAATCCAGATCTTGTATCCTTATTGCCTGTATTTACGTATGTTTTCATTGTCTTTATCATCTTAATAATCGCCTAATGTTTCTGGATTTTGTGCCAACCCAATTTCTAATTGTTCATCGTTCGGTGCTTTTCCATGCCAAGCATGTGTATGCATCATAAAATCAACACCATTTCCCATTACTGTATGAAGTAACACACAGACGGGTTTATTGTTTCCAGTCAGTGCTTTTGCCTTCGCCATTCCTTCTTGGATGGCTTCAATATCATTACCGTTTTCAATATCAACAACAACCCAACCAAATGCTTCAAACTTAGCACGCAAAGAGCCCATTGGTAATACATCCTTTGTAGAGCCGTCAATTTGTTGACCATTGAGATCGACGGTAGCAATAAGATTGTCTACATTGTTTCCAGCGGCAAACATAATGGCTTCCCAATTTTGACCTTCTTGTAATTCGCCATCACCGTGCAGACTGTAAACCAAATGATTGTCATTATTTAATTTCTTACTTAATGCAGCACCAATGGCTACAGACATCCCTTGACCAAGAGATCCCGATGCAATTCGTACACCTGGTAATCCTTCATGTGTTGTAGGATGGCCTTGTAATCTAGAATTTATAAGTCTAAACGTATTTAACTCATCTATAGGAAAAAAGCCAGTACGAGCCAAGACACTGTAATAAACAGGTGAGATATGACCATTAGATATAAAGAATAGATCTTCATTTTTTCCATCCATTGAAAACTGATTGTTGGTTTTTAAGATGTTATTATAAAGGGTTACAAAAAATTCAGCACATCCAAGAGAACCACCAGGATGTCCAGAATTTACTTTGTGCACCATTCGTAAAATATCACGTCTTACTTGGGTTGTAAGATCTTTTAATTGTTGAGTGTTTGGCATACTTTTATTTTAGTTTTGAAGGCTCAAAAATAACGCAATAAAACAGTGTAACAAAGCCAGAAATTAGGCACTTATTAACGATTTATTGGATTTGCTAACAATTTTATTTTTTATTAAGACCTAATGCTAGGGAGTTATTTATATTTGCCCATTGACCAATTTTAGGAATGAAATTTAATCTTGACGCAAACGATCTAAAATCTAAAGCCAGAGCAGGCACTATAATTACAGATCACGGTAAAATTGAAACACCAATATTTATGCCCGTTGGCACAGTAGCCTCTGTAAAAGGTGTACATCAAAGAGAACTTAAAAATGATATCAATCCGGATATAATATTAGGAAACACTTACCACCTATACCTTAGGCCGCAAACAGATATACTTGAGCAAGCAGGCGGTTTACACAAGTTTATGAATTGGGATAGGAATATACTAACCGATTCCGGTGGATATCAAGTGTATTCGCTCTCTGCAAATAGAAAAATTAAAGAAGAGGGCGTTAAGTTTAAATCTCATATTGATGGTAGTTACCACGTATTTACACCAGAAAATGTAATGGAAATTCAGCGCATTATAGGAGCCGATATCATTATGGCGTTTGATGAATGCACGCCATATCCTTGCGATTATAATTATGCAAAACGCTCGATGCACATGACCCATAGGTGGTTAGATCGTTGTATATCTCATCTCGAAAAAACACCTTTAAAATATAATTATAATCAGGCGTTTTTTCCCATTGTTCAAGGAAGCACTTATAAAGATCTAAGGCAACAATCTGCAGAATATATTGCCAATGCAAACGCCTTTGGTAATGCTATTGGAGGCTTGTCCGTAGGCGAACCTGCAGAAGAGATGTATGCCATGACAGAGGTGGTTTGTAATGTTTTACCCGAAGAAAAGCCAAGATATCTTATGGGTGTAGGTACACCAATAAATATTTTAGAAAATATTGCGTTAGGTATAGATATGTTTGATTGTGTAATGCCAACACGTAATGCCAGAAATGGTATGTTATTTACAGCTCATGGCACCATAAATATTAATAATAAAAAGTGGAAGGACGATTTTTCACCAATCGATGATATGGCTATTACTTTCGTAGATACAGATTATAGTAAAGCGTATTTAAGACATTTGTTTTCAGTAAATGAATTATTGGCTAAACAAATTGCGAGCATACACAATCTTGGTTTCTATTTATGGTTGGTAAGGGAAGCCAGAAAGCATATTATTGAAGGTGATTTTTTAAGTTGGAAAGAAATGATGGTTAAGCAAATGGATAAGCGACTTTAATTAATGAAAATATTAGATTGGTACATATTAAAACGCTACATCTTTACATTTTTAATGATGCTTTTGCTGTTTATTCCAATAGGAATAACAGTAAACTTAGCGGAGAAAATAGGGAAGATTTTAGAGAATAATGCGCCACTCTCCGCGGTTTTAGATTATTACCTTGATTTCACAGTATATTTTGCAAATTTGTTGTTTCCGCTGTTTCTATTTCTTTCTGTAATATTTTTTACATCCAAACTGGCTAATAACACAGAGATCGTGGCATTTTTAAGCTCGGGTGTGTCATTTTCTAGATTTTTGAGACCATACCTTATAGGAGCGACCATAGTTGCAATAATGGCACTTTTTCTGGGTCTTTATTTAGCACCATTAGCTAGTCAAGGTTATAATGAGTTTCAATTCACGTATTTAAAAAAGAATAGTCAAATACAACAAACTAAGGATGTCTACAGGCAGATCAATGAAAACGATCATATTTATGTCAGTAATTTTGATACCAAATCTAAGGTTGGTAGAAATTTTACGTATGAACATTTTGAAGGCAATCAATTGAAATATAAAATTTTCGCTGATAATATTAGATTCATAGAAAAGGATAGCTCCTACAGATTAATTTCATATTTAAAACGAACTATTACCGAAGACGGCGAAATTATTGAAAGAGAACGTAGAAAGGATACCATGTTTTCTTTTGATATGGATGATCTTACACCAGTGAAATACATTGCCGAAACATTAATGTATGGAGAGCTTACAGATTTTATAGAAAAAGAAAAGATGAGAGGATCATCTAATATTGGACGCTACGAGGTGGTTAAATTAAAAAAGTGGAGTTTACCAGTATCGGTTTTTATATTAACCATTATTGCAGTAGCCGTGTCTTCAGTAAAACGACGAGGTGGTATGGGTGTTAATTTAGCTTTAGGAATTTCATTGGCAATGGTCTATATCTTTTTTGATAAAGTATTTGGTGTCATGGCAGAGCAGTCTGATTTTCCACCGATTATAGCCGTATGGTTTCCTAATCTTATATTTGGTATTTTAGCGATCTATCTCCTATATAATGCCAAACGCTAAACTTAAGCACTATCTTCATTTACACTTTTTGGTATTTATTGCCGGTTTCACAGCCATTTTAGGTGAGTTAATTACTATTGGTTCAGTAGAACTAGTTTGGTACAGAATGGCAATAGCAGGTGTATTAATGTTTGGCTTTGTAAAAATCACCAAACTAAAAATTAAAATTTCTAGACGAACATTTTTTCAGTTTAGTGCAGCAGGTGTAATCATTGCTTTGCATTGGATCACTTTTTTTGAATCTATTAATCAGGCAAACGTATCTATTGCCTTAGCCATGTTTTCATCAGGTGCTTTTTTTGCATCATTTATAGAACCTATTATTTTTAAACGAAAAGTGTTATGGTTTGAGATTGTATTTGGGCTAGTTGTTATCCTCGGTGTCTTTTTAATTACAAGCAGTGAATTAAAGTACATTAATGGTATATTATTAGGACTTTTATCTGCCTTATTTTCAACTTTATTTGCAGTAATAAATGGGAGATTCGTTGAGCGTTATAATGGCACCGTCATTTCATTTTATGAGTTTATCAGCGGTGTATTTTTTATCTCAATATTTATTCTAGTATTTAAAGATGGGTTTAGCCAATCGTTCTTCAAAGTATCTCAAATAGATTGGGTCTATCTTTTTATATTAGCATCAGTATGTACAGCTTATGCCTTTATTGCTGCCGTAGACATCATGAAATACTTAAGTCCGTATACAGTCATCTTAAGTTATAATTTAGAACCTGTTTACGGAATAGCTTTGGCACTTGTGCTGTTCCCAGAAAGCGAACAGATGTCAACTCAGTTTTATATAGGTGCATTGCTAGTTTTAGGAACTGTAATTACAGAGGGCATAGTAAAGACAAGGATTAAAAGGAAAAGGATAGCCTCAGAGGGTAAACCCAATTAAAGTTTTTATATTTGTAGACTAACTAACTAGAAAAAATAACTTTCAAATTGTATGGAATATTTAGAGTTTGAATTACCAATAAAAGAATTAGAAGAACAACTAGATAAATGCCAAATGATTGGCGAGGAAAGTGATGTTGATGTTACTGAAACCTGTAAGCAAATAGAGAAGAAACTTGCTGAAACTAAAAAGGAGATATATAAAAATTTGACCCCTTGGCAGCGAGTTCAATTATCTCGTCATCCTAATAGACCTTATACTTTAGACCATGTTAAAGCTTTGTTCGGAGAAAGTTTCCTAGAGCTGCATGGTGATAGAAATGTAAAAGACGATAAAGCCATGATTGGTGGTTTAGGCAAGATAGGAGACCAAACGTATATGGTTATTGGTCAACAGAAAGGATATAATACCAAAACGAGACAATATAGAAATTTTGGCATGTCAAATCCGGAAGGCTATAGAAAGGCACTTCGATTAATGAAATCTGCTGAAAAATTTGGAATTCCAGTTATATCATTAATAGATACTCCAGGTGCTTATCCTGGGCTTGAAGCCGAAGAACGCGGTCAAGGTGAAGCTATCGCCAGAAACATAATGGAAATGACCAGATTAAAAGTGCCTATCATTGTTGTTATCATAGGTGAAGGTGCATCTGGTGGAGCATTAGGAATTGGTGTTGGTGATAAAGTGTTAATGCTAGAAAACACTTGGTATTCTGTAATATCTCCAGAATCATGTTCTTCAATATTATGGCGAAGCTGGGAATATAAAGAACAAGCAGCTGATGCGTTAAAGCTTACAGCTAAAGACATGAAACGATTAAAGTTAATAGATCAGATCATTAAAGAACCACTAGGCGGTGCTCATACGGACAGAGAAAAAACGTTTTCTGCTGTTAAAGATGCTGTTGTTAAGACTTACGAGGAATTAAAAAACTTATCACCAAAAGAATTGGTAAAGCAACGTATGCAAAAATACGATGATATGGGTGTATTTAATGAGTAAGCCCTCATTGTAAGCACTTTAGTAATTATAGAAAATTTAGATTTCTATTTTCTATTGCTATTAACAATAATTTAAACTTATCAACAGTTAAAATGTTAACGATGTGTTGAGATTGAACACAGCAATTGATGCTGAGTATCAAATCAATTTATCTACTTTCGTACTCAATGAAACAGCCAAAGCAAATACAAGGATTTAAAGTTGACAAAAGTACTTTGATCAATCTGGAGCGCGGTAAAATACCTCCTCAAGCTATTGATTTAGAGGAAGTTGTGCTTGGTGCGATGATGATAGATAAAAAGGGTGTTGACGAAGTCATTGATATTTTAAGTCCAGACGCGTTTTATAAAGAGGCCCATCAATATATTTTTGAAGCCATTTTTAAACTGTTTCAAAACAGTGAACCTGTTGACTTATTAACTGTTTCAACCCAATTAAAAAAGGATGAGCGTTTAGATATTGTTGGAGGTGATTTTTACTTAATCTCACTAACACAACGTGTCTCCTCTTCAGCACATATTGAGTTTCATGCCAGAATCATTCTTCAAAAATATATTCAACGTAGTCTTATAAAAATTTCCAATCAAATTATTGAAGAAGCTTACGACGAAACCAAGGATGTTTTTGATCTTTTGGATAATGCAGAAGCAAAACTGTATGAAGTTACCCAAGGTAACATTAAAAAATCAACAGAAACGGCGCAAAGCTTGGTAATTCAGGCTAAAAAGAAAATAGAAGAAATATCTAACAAAAAAGGACTTAGTGGTATTCCTTCAGGTTTTGATAAGTTAGATAAGTTAACGTCAGGATGGCAGCCAAGTGATTTGATTATTGTTGCAGCACGACCAGGTATGGGTAAAACGGCATTAACGTTATCCATGGCAAGAAATATTGCAGTAAATAATAATATTCCAGTGGCGTTCTTCTCACTAGAAATGTCCTCAGTTCAGTTAATTACCAGATTAATATCTAGTGAAACGGGTCTATCGTCAGAAAAGTTAAGAACAGGCAAACTAGAGAAGCATGAATGGGAGCAGCTTAACGTTAAAGTAAAAACCTTAGAAAAAGCACCATTATATATTGATGATACTCCTTCATTATCTATTTTTGATTTAAGGGCGAAGGCAAGACGTTTATCATCTCAATATGGAATTAAATTAATTGTAATTGATTATTTGCAATTAATGACAACGGGCGGAAGTCAAAAAGGTGGTAATCGTGAGCAAGAGATATCAACTATTTCAAGAAACCTTAAAGCACTAGCCAAGGAATTAGAAGTCCCTGTAATTGCACTATCACAGCTATCTCGTGCTGTAGAAACCAGAGGTGGTAGTAAACGACCTTTATTATCTGACCTTAGAGAGTCTGGTGCTATTGAGCAAGATGCTGATATTGTATCCTTTATCTATAGACCTGAGTATTATAAAATAGACGAGTGGGATGATGAAGAGCGTTCACCAACAGAGGGTCAAGCAGAATTTATTGTTTCTAAACATAGAAATGGTGGTTTAGATAATATAAGATTAAAATTTATAGCACACCTTGGTAAGTTTGATAACCTTGATGATTTTGACACACCTTTCGGTGAGTATCACAGTAAAATGAATGCTGCCGCCAACGACGATACTTTTAAACCAGATGTATTTCCAAGTGCTAGTGACGCCTTTGATACACCAGAGGAGGATGACGTTCCTTTCTAGTTAGGTAGGTAAGTAATCAGTCCGTTTTTTTAACTAATTTTGCATTTAATTTTTAAGAAATTGCCTCATGCTAAATCAAAGACGTACAACAAACATTTTATTGCTCGTCATTGTTGTGCCTTTAGTGTTTTATTTACTTAAGATCCTTTCTTTTATTTTTATTCCGCTTATACTCTCCATGTTTATTGCACTATTATTTTTGCCACTCATGAGAGAATTGGGAAGAAGAAACATCCCTAAATTTATAAGTATCGTGGTTATTTTAATCACTGTATCAGCAATAGTCTACGGAGGAATAGAACTCATAAAATTATCGAGCAAACAAATATTAGAAAGTGATACTGAGTTTTTTACAAAGGCAGAATTAAAAATTAATGATCTTCGATATTATTTACTTAATAACTTCGGCATACAATTGCAACACGAAAAGAACCTCTTATCACAATTTTTTGAGAAAGAGAACATAGGCTCAACATTCGGGTTCTTAAGGAGTTTTTTTACAACAATGCTCATGACCATTTTCTTTGTTGTGTTATGGTTAGCGGAATCTATAAATGTTCATAATCTTCTAAACAACACTTTATTAAAACAAAAATATACCTCCATTAAGGCCTTTATGAAAATTGAAAAAGACCTGATTAAATTTATTAAAGTAAAATTTATGGTGAGTCTTCTTACAGGTATTTTTACTGGCTTAATGTGTGTATTCTTTGATGTTAGTTTTCCAATTTTTTGGGGTCTATTTGCTTTTGCTATCAATTTTGTACAAATGGTAGGTTCATTTATTTCGGTAATTTTGCTCTCTATTTTCGCGTTTGTAGAACTAGACCCAACGAGTACTTTGGTTTTCTTTATCTTTTCTATAACAGGAGTTCAAGTGTTATTTGGAGCGATATTAGAACCAATATTTATGGGTAAATCGTTTTCAATTAACGTTATTGCTGTTTTAGTAATGCTCATGTTTTGGGGATTTTTATGGGGCATACCTGGTTTAATAATGGCTATACCAATCACAGTCTTTATAAAAATTATATTAGAGCAGTTTCCATCTACAAGGCTCATAGCAAGTTTGCTTTCAGGCAATGAAACCAAAATTGAGAAGTTATAATATAAAGTTCTTAAAAGTATAATAAAAGCGGTGACCGTAGTTTAAATAATAACTATCTTTCATCTATATTATGAGATTAAAATCGTTACTTATATTAGTTATTTTTCTGGTTGCAAGTTTGCCATCTTATGCATCTTATATACTTATACCTATGGATGCTGAAACGCAAAACAACCACCTTAAAGCCTATGGAGTTACCTATTGGACTTTGGAGAGAGAGTTGAAGGTAAAATGGTTGTTGAATTACAGAGGAGGTTCTTTTTTATTACCTGATGCAGATATTATTAGACGCGAATGTCAGATAAGAGGAGTTTCGTTTGAAGTGATATCAGATGCTAAAGCCGAACAAATACTAGAGTCAATTAGTAGCCCAGCAGTAAATCAAGAAGCGGTAGTTTTAGAAAAAGCACCAAAAATAGCCGTTTACACACCATATGGAAAACAACCTTGGGATGATGCTGTAACAATGGTATTGACCTATGCTGAAATACCATATGAAACAGTTTATGATGAAGAAGTACTAAAAGATGAATTACTACTCTATGATTGGTTGCATCTTCATCATGAAGATTTTACTGGCCAATATGGTAAATTCTATAGATCATTTAGATCTGCAGCTTGGTATATTGAAGAAAAACGAACAGCAGAAGAATTAGCTGCCAGATTAGGATACGATAAAGTATCTGAAGAAAAATTAGATGTGGCCTTAAAAATTAGAGATTATGTAGTTGGCGGTGGATTTATGTTTGCTATGTGCTCTGCCACCGATAGTTTTGATATTGCGCTATCCGCTGAAGGCGTAGATATTTGTGAGCCGATGTTTGATGGTGACGGAAGTGATCCTGGTTATCAGAACAAAATAGATTACTCAAAAACGTTTGCCTTTAAAAATTATATATTAGAGCGTAGTCCTAACGTATACGAGTTCTCATCAATAGATATGACGCAAAAACGTCAAATACCATTTGAAACGGATTATTTTTCACTTATGGAGTACTCCGCGAAATGGGATCCTATACCAACCATGTTAACGCAGAATCATACCGCATTGGTTAAAGGATTTATGGGACAAACAACAGCATTTACACGAGACCAAATAAAATCTAATGTCTTGGTCATGGGTGAGAATAAAACTAATGGCGAAGCCAGATATATTCATGGAATAAAAGGCAAGGGTTTCTTTACGTTTTATGGTGGCCACGATCCAGAAGATTACACGCATAGAGTAGGAGACCCTAAAACTGAATTAGATTTATATCCAACATCTCCTGGTTATAGGCTAATATTGAATAACGTCCTCTTTCCTGCTGCAAAAAAGAAAAAGCAAAAAACATAAAAGAGAAAAGGCTAACTCAATATGAATTAGCCTTTATATTTATGTAAACTATTAATTAATCGTGTTTTACTTTAGCGAAGATGGCATTGCCTCTTTCTTCAGTATCAATTAATAGAACCTTTTTACCAACTTTCACAGCTCTTCCTGTGGCACCTTCAGCTTGTGTAGCACCAACGCGATTATAAGTCCTAAATCCTTTTTTAACGATTAAAATATCTCCTGCCTGTGGAATCATGTCTTTTTCAACGTCTTCGTCAGGTCTATAATCTAGATCAAAAACTTCGTTGTCCATTTTATCACCTTTCTTTTTGCCATAATACAACCAGCCTTCATTGCCAACCTCATTGATCTTAGCTATTGCTTCGTCTTTAAAATTTCCTAAAACATTAGAGTTGGTTATGTAAGAAGCCAAAACATTAACACTTCCGTCTGTCTTAGCAGCATCCCAGGCATTTTCATCTTTGGCCACTTCTAAAGCATTGGCTTCTAACTTTTGTATGCGCGAATTGGCTTCAACAATATGTATTCCTCTTGAAAAGTCTTCTAGATATTTGTTGTAAGCCTCAACAGTGTTTTGAGTACCTGCCTCTGCCCAAGCTTTATTATCTGCCTTTGTAATGGCTTGTTCTTCTTTTGATGTAATACTGTCCTTTGCAGCGAGAAGAAATTTACCATTAGGATTTGTTCTTATATAAAAATCGTATTCGGTTTTGGTGTCTTTTTCCATAGCCATTTCCCAGGCTTGTGTATCTTTATCTGGAAATATGGCGTCTTTCATTAAAAAGCCAACAATGGCAATAACTACAATAGCACCACCAATGATGATTGGCAACTTGCTTTTTGGTTTAGAAGGTGTACTAATAGGTTCCGTAACCGCCTTAGCCACAGGTTCGCTAGATTTTTTTACCGTTTCAATAACCTCGCTTTTTTTAGCTTCAACCTCTTGTTTTATACGTTTACCTTCTTCAACTTCTTTTTTAGATAGTTCTATGTTTTCAAGGGATGAATCTGTTAACTTATTAGCAACCGAACCATCAAGATGAAGTGCCTCCGCAAGTGTTTTTAGACCTTTGTTTTGATCTGAAGTAAAATCTGCAAACTGTAAACGTCTTAATCTAAAAGGGATGTCGCAATCTTCCAGTAATACAGGCACAACGGTTTTCTTCTCTTCTAAGGCATAAGACACTTCGTCCATAACATTTGTAGATGCAACCGAACTTTTAGATAAAATAACTAATAGTGTTTTTGATTCTTCTAGCGCTGTTTCAATGGACTTATCCCATCGTGTTCCTGGTTTTATATCGAGTTGATCTAACCAAATATTGGCTCCGGCTTTACGCAGGTTTTTAGCTAAGGTTAGAACAAATTCTGAATCATCTCGTGAATAACTAAAAAAGATAGTTTGATCAGACATTTTTTAGGTGGTTTTAGTTAAATGGTTAATTAAAAATGTAATTTAAGAAATATTATTAATACTTGCTTGGTGTTGAAGGCTCTATTGCTTAATTTATAAGATCGTTGATAATATCAGTTTGAAACAGATAGGCTAAACCAAACCCAATTATAACTCCAATAAATATAAGTATTATATAACCCATTATAAGATTGATCGTGTTTCTCAGTTTAGGTCTTACGCCTAAGGTTGCTAGTAATGCTTTGGTTCCTTCTTTTTTACTTTTTGTAAAATCTATTTGTTGAAAACGTGCTACTCTCATAGGAACATTACAAGGCTCAATAATTATAGGTATAATTTTTTTGTCTTTGGTCATTGCAAAACTTACCTCATCCATTACATTTTGCGAGGCTATAGAAGATTTGGAAAGCACAAGAATTAGTTTTTTAGCAGATTCAATTTTTTCTTCTATCTTTATATCCCAATGATCTCCAGCTTCTATTTTAGCATCATACCAAAATTTAACCCCTTTAGATTTTAGTTTTTGTGAAAGTTTTTCTACAAAATATTTGTCTGATCTAGAATAGCTTATGAATACTAAATTCTTCATATGGTTAATCTTGTTTTAATCGCAAATGTTGTAGGTTTTTTCAAAAATTTCGTTGGCGCATGGATACAGTTCACCAGTAATACCTACCATTAACCAATCGCCTTTTTTTCCTTTCATTGTGCCTTCTAAAGTAATCACTTCAAATGGTTCATTAATCTGAATACATCTAATTTTAATGGGCCTTTTAACAGCCTCTTTAAAATCTAATTCTGGTATCTCGAAAGATTTAAAGGATTTCATATTATGTTAAAAAGTGTGATTTTAAGAATTGTACAAATTCGTCATTATCTTTATTGGTTAATGCCACATAGCCCGCATAGGCATTGGTATGCATGGATAGCTTTTCTCTTATTGGGATATCAACAGATGCTTTTTTATAAAATTCTTTAGCAACGTCTAAATTTCCTAAGTACATATTAGCTTCGGCAACAGTGGCGTATTTCCATAAATTATCTTCACATTTCTCCGCTGCTTCTAAAGCCTGTTTTGCATACTTTTTCATTTCACCTCTTCCAGTTTCAGGATCTGTTACAATACTTAAGAATGCTAAGTTTATGGCATGATAATAAATTTGAGAATGTACCTCATTTTCAACCGAAATTTCAAGCGCCTTACTATAATAATCTCTAGCAAGTTGGCTCGATTTAAAGGAGTACGTCTTTAAATAATCTCGTTTATGTCTTCCGCCTATAATACCCATTAAATCGGTGTTACTTTTTGCCAAAGGGTGACTGTCTAATATTTCAAATACTTCTTCCTTGCGTTCAAGACCTTCCAAGGCAAAAATTAATTGAGTTAAACCTCTTTTATCCAGATCGTCTTTTTTTGGAAGCAATTCATTAACTACGGCATCATATTTACCCAATGTTAAATTAATTTCCTCCGTATTTGTATATTGATTAAAGAATTTACTCCCTGATAACGTATTTAAAATCAAATTATAAGCATCGTCCTTTTCATCCTTAGGTTTTACCATCATTAAATGCTTTCCATCAACAAACTCACAATGTTCCTCAGCGAATGGTTTATGACAGGATTCTACGGATACGTATTCATCATGTGGTGACGCAGCTACTTTAAGTTTAAACGGGTAATTACCTTTAAATGTTTGTTCCCAATCCTTTCTCAATGAGGTAATGAAATCGCCTTCACTGCTCATTTCGCTATATTTTTTATTCCATTGTTTGCTTAAAACCTCGGGAGCTATACCATTACTTGGTGCACCAAACATTATGAGGTGCGAGATACGTTGCCTTACGTCTTCATCTAAACTCAATATAGCTTTTTGTGCTACAATTCCTCCCAAACTATGTGCAACAATTGCAATGCGGTCGTAATCTTTAAATTTATACGTTAAACTGGTTTTTAAATAGCCCGAAATCTTATCGATATCTCTTATGGCACCCCAAATGTCTTTTCCTAACTTTGGTTGTACGATGGGAGCGTAGCCTAATGGTTTCATTGCCCAACCATCAAATGTTGAATCTGATTTAAGAAGATTTGGGATATTACCAAACGTTCCTTTAGATTCTCCAGATAGACCATGTACAAAAAGTAATAAATTGTTGCCTTCATCACGCTCCCACGATTCTAAATCGTCGTTTTTAGAATGAACAGTGGTTGAATCTTGAACAGGTAATTTAAATTTATTGGTTACAATTTTCTGTCTAAATTCCTTAGGGATGTAGCAAATAGCAAAATCTGCGCTCATTTGTAGATTTGCATAAGGTGTTTGATCTTTTACAATGTCGCTTCGCTCTTTTAGTCTTCGTATCAGTTCAGGCGTACGTTCAAAAACATAGTTTACGGTTTCTACAGTTCTTACAAATTCATCAGCAAAAAAATGTTTATTGACAGCTTTAAAACTTTCAATGAGACATTGTGTAAAAACACTTGTATTTTCGTCGCCCCAAGATAATTGTTCTGCCTGAGATGAGGCAACTATTACCATTCCTCTTTCGTCATCTATGTCTTGCGCAAGTCCCTCTAGTGTAGATGTCTTGTGCTGAATGTATTTTTTAGTGTTTTCTGATACTGTTTCGGAAATAATTTCATCCTTACCTTCAAAAAACGAACCTGAGTGACAACAATCAAATAAGATAAATATTTTTTTTGATTGCATTCTACTAAGTTTTTCTCTTAGTTCTTTGCCACTTATGTAGATGTCTGCAGTTTTGTCGTAAGGGCATAAATAGGAAATATCATATTCTTTGGCATAGCCACCATGACCTGAGTAATACATTAAGAATGATGAATTCTCATCCATTTTAGACGCAAAATCATCAAGCGCGTCGATTATATTTTTACAAGTGGCGTCTTCATTAAGTAACAGTTTGATATTTTCTTCTTTGTAACCACATAACTCTTCATTAGACAAAACATCATAAATACTTTGAGCATCTTTTAGAACGCTTTCTGTCTTTTGTTTAAAATCTACTCCGATGATTAGGGCATATGCGTTGTCTATATGGGTCATAATGAAGCTTATAAAGAGATATTGTTAAATAGTTTTTTTATCCTCGTTACCTGGGCATAGGTGATTTTAGGAGAATTTAAACCCAAGTTATTTAACTCTATTAATGCTTTTAACTCTCGTGACGTTGTTTTTGAAATAACTTGATGATGTTCTAATTGACTCGTAATAGCAAAGTTTGAGGCACTACCTACGTCAATATTATTTTGGTTGGCTATAGCCTTTAGCTTTTGATTAATAATATCTTGCAATTCTAATAACTCTTGATAAGGCGTTTCCGCATAACTTTTAGTGTTTACTATTCCATCATCATTTTTTGGGTTTATACCGCCACCACTTTTTGGGTTAATTCCACCGCCACTCTTAGGGTTAATTCCACCTCCAGATTTTGCTCTAATATCTGGCGGGCCTGTACCAATTAATTGTGTAGCTTCATTAAGTTTATCCTCAATAAAATTCATTTCAAACCCTTGAGCTCCTGCTTTTATAGAGCCTAGACTATTAAAGAGCTTACTAATTTGATTTTTAAACATGTAGAGCGCAATTATCATGGCTATTGGCCAAATAATTACTTCTAGGAGTCTTATTATTTGTTGAAAAATATTGGGATCATTGGCTCCTATTTCAGCGACTTGCTTAACTGAGAGTATTAAAAATTTTATCATAATAATTTATTTTTCCAGTAGTTTAAATGGCCCTTAAAGACTGGGTGCTGTTTTATTTGGTTGAAATGAGGGTCGTGATGATATGATGTTGGTGTAAAATAATTACCTTGAACTATAGATTTCAGAATATATTCTAAAGCTTTTCGTTGATCATTTGTCGTGGCATAATATTGCGCTATACCATAGTCTACAGCACCATATTGATATTCCGCTCTTATATCGTTTAATTGTTCTATGAGCTGAATCGCTTGTTCCTCTTTATCGTTATTATAGTATGAAATGGCTAAATGCACTAAAAACTCAATATTTTTTGGGTCATTTTTAACCATGCCTGCTAAAAGTGTTTCAGCATTTGTATAATCTTTGTTATAATAATAGGCTAAGGCAATATAGCGCTTGTTCGATGCAGAATTTTTGGAACTTATAACCTTTTCAAAATAATTTTGTGCCTCTTCTGACCGAGATGCATTAAGAAGTTGCATACCTGTATAAATGTAGAGATAATTGATGTCATCTATGCTTGCAGATAAACCAAATTCAGATAAATAGGCATCTAGCTCATTTAATCTGTCTGCTTTAACGTATGCACTTATTAATGGTCTTTTTAAGTAATTAGCATCAATGGTGTTTGTTATAGGAAGTAAGGTTTCGATAGTGGAATTGTAATTCTTAAGTTCTACATCTGCTAAGCCTTTTAAATAGTATCTATATTCACATTCTTCGCAATTCTCAATGACCATATCTTCCATAGGGATGACATCGTAAATTGCTTTTATATCTTCGGGTTTATTAACGTATTGAAGCGCTATTGTCATTGTCGTCTGATTGGTAGTTAGATCTAATGAAGCGTCTTCATATTCTCTCATTATAGCTTTATACAATTTATCGTATTTACCGTTTATGATAGATTGATAAAACAGCAGCCAATTTTTTTGTCGACGATTTAAATTTAAATTGTTAGAAACAGTCTTCATTAACGAATCTGTTTTTGCAAATGCGCCTTTATTATAATAATAAGCCATTATATGAAATTTTGGCTCAAGAAAACTTGAATCTATTTCTACGGCTTTTTGTAATAGTTTGAGATGATTTTCATCATCGTTGTTTACATCCAAAGCATTGATCATATATTTAAATGCTTCGTATTTCGGTGGTTTTTCCTCGTAATAGGAGGTCTTGCGATTTTCAAGTTGAATATAACCAGACTCATTAGTTTTGCCCTCAGTAGAAAGATAACCCAAAATGTTTTGCTTAAGTTCTTCAGCACAGTCTAACGGAGAATCAGGATCGCATTCTACTGTTTCAAAAGAGATAAGCGTTTGATCTAAAAGCCCATTTTTAATTGAACCTTGAAGTAATAATTTCCCTTTTTCCATGTAGAACATGCCCTCAATTATTTTTTCAGGTTTAAGATAATTCTTTAAAAGATTATTGAGGTTAGCAGAACCTGCTTGTGTTTTGAGTACACTAGTATAATCGTCGACTATTTTTGATGAAATTACCTCAGCCACTTCGTTTTCAGTGATACCGTGAATAATCCAATTGGCTGCTATTTCACCAATGTGATCTAGATCATTATTACCAGTTGTGTTTTCAAAATCAAGAACAGCGATTTTATTCTTGACATCGATAGCGTTTAATTTAAGACCTGAGGAGTTAAAGTTATTTTTAATAATTATTGTAACAGCTATACCAGAGATTAATGTTACAACAAATAACGAGGAGAAGTACATTTTTTGAAATGCGCTTTTGTTATATGGTGTAGTTGGATCTTCTGTTTGCTGAATTTCATACTTCAATAGTCTAAACTTCCAAACGTAGTAGATATAAATAGGAAAGCCTATGAGTAAGACTACAATTAATATGGTGACGCTTTTAATAGGTAATCCTAAGGGTTCTACAAGAAGCGCTAAAACTTGCAGTAAAACCCAACTAGAAACAATGTAGATAGAAAGCATTTTAAACACTTCCTTTTTATGGCATTCTTTAAAAAAACCTTTAAGGGTCATTATGGATTGATTAATAGCGTAGGTTGATATAAAGAGCCAAGGGCTTGTCAAAGTAACATAATTTGTTTAATATAGTAAAGAATTAATCCAAAAATCAAATAATTATGGCTTCAGCAGACCAGGTGGTACATCCAAAAGCGGGTGGAGGTATCAATCCCAAAGAAGGTGGCGGCATTAATCCTAAAGAAGGTGGCGGCATAAACCCAAAAGAAGGTGGAGGTATCAATCCTAAAGAAGGTGGTGGTATTAACCCAAAAGAAGG
>JABDIQ010000322.1 GCA_013003655.1 Winogradskyella sp.
GAGATGATTAAACACACGCCTTTAGGCTCGTATTTAATGTACGAACTAGATCCGAGTAAGGTAATAGGTGTTTCAACCCGTTGTAGCTTCATCCAGGAGCGCAAATGCCGCTTTACATACTTAATATCACCAATGATCTGGTAGATCTCTGTCATATCTGCTTCTACACCTGGTTTATGTAAATCCTTGTGTAATGCCGCCTTTATTTGGTCTCTATAAGTGACTTCAATAGCCTTTTTAAGCCTATTGAGCTTAGCAATTCGCTGCTTATACGTGGTATTTCCTATAGCATATTGGTTATCCTGTAAAGTTTTAAAGGTTTTATAATATGGGTTTGTGGTTATATCACTCATGTTATCTGCTGTTTTTTACACTTCGTCGGAAATGCATGTGCATTTTATCGATAGTATGTGTATTAGGGTGTTTTTTATCTATTTATCGATGCCGTTTATCCGAAAAACCCTTGATTTATAGGGCTTTTAGCCTCAAACGTGTCGTTTATCGATGATTTTGGTATCGGCTTTCATTTTATCTAATTCTTGGCCTGTTTCATCCATTTTTTTGCCCCTGAGGCTCTATCTGGTTGCATCTTTACATCGAAGTTAAAACAAAAACCCCAAATCGATGAAAAAATTAGTAATCATATTATTCTTAATCTTACCACTAGCTACTTTTGCACAGAGCGAGGTTGCTACTAGTGATGTAAAGGTTGAGACTGTTGATTCTAAGAACGATGAGGTTAAGCCTGTAACTGCTACTAAAGCAGCGTCTTTAAAGATCAAGGCTGAGGTTATTAACTTAAACCACAAGAAGAGTAATGATATCATAAGCATTAAAGCTTACAGAAAAAGTCTTCAAGTAAAAGTAAAAACAGTAAAACTTTGCTAAGAGTTTTTGAACAATAGATAGTTAAGAGCCCAGACCAATCGTCTGGGTTTTTTTATTGCTACTATCTATATTCTTAGCCCTTCTAAATTTTTAATTGCCATTCTTAAAACGCCTAAGTTTTTGTAGTTTTATGAGCTATTTAAACTAACGCACCATGCCAGACCAAAAACGCCTTTTTCTTGTTGACGCCTATGCACTGATCTTTAGAGGCTACTACGCCTTTATAAAAAATCCACGTATAAACTCAAAAGGTGTAGATACTTCGGCTATTATGGGATTTATGAACTCCCTATTGGACGTTATAAAACGCGAGCGTCCAGATCATTTGGCTGTTTGTTTTGATAAGGGCGGCAGTGTAGACCGCGTAGAGATGTTTGAAGCTTATAAAGCCAATAGGGATGAAACGCCAGAAGCTATTAAAATTGCGGTGCCTTACATTGAAGAGATCTTGAAGGCCATGCACATCCCTATCATGGTGAAAGAAGG
>JABDIQ010000022.1 GCA_013003655.1 Winogradskyella sp.
ATGATGTACTCGGATTGAAACGTACCCAATCATAATAGGTAAGACCATTCTCGAAGGTATACATCCAGCGTGTTGATATCTTGCCGGCTTCGTTTAAGGCATTGGTAAATTGTACTAATGATCCGTCGCCTTCTTTTAAAGTATTGAACTGGAAGGCTGTATTATTTGTGTTGTTAGTCGCTGCATTATTATCAGTTAAAGTGGTTACACCCAACGCACCTACAGGTGATGACATATAGGTATACCAATATACATTGGAAGTACCATCTTGACGTCTTAATATTTTACCATTAGCCCCTGTAACCAGATCACTAGTCATTCCTTGAACAAGCTGTGCATCGTCATTAAGTTCTAAACTTCCATTTAACTCTAAATACCAGGTGTTTTTAATTTCTTTATCGGTATTGACCGTAAGCGATTGATTTTCTTCTATTAATAAGGCTAAATGTTCATGACTAGCTGTGGTCGTTACTTTATTATTGATTTTTACAATGGTCCCATCATGGTTTGGAATATTTTCAATATCCCAAACATCACCATGCAACCATGTGCCTTCTGCGGTCCAATCACCATCGGCTTTGGTTTCGTATGGCAGCGGCGCTGTTTGTTCTTGAAGGGTAGTTATATTATGTAAAGTTGTAAATCTGTTGTTAGCTGAGTGATCAACAGTTCTTTCATAAGAAATGATATCGGTCATTGGGTAATAAGCGAGAAGGTTTCCCCAAGAAATTTTGTCTTGAGAAACTACATCTGCGATTTCTTTTTCAACCACAACACCACCAACATTGCCTGCAACTTCGTCTATCTCCTGATAAATTATTTTGTTTAATTGATCTTGAGTCAATGCTTTGTTAAAAACGCGAACCTCATCAATATCACCCATAAAATATTCCTTATTTGATACATTCTTAGATAAGCGTCCTATCTCAAAAGTATTTAAGCTTGCTGCTCCCGTGGCTATTGGGTTGCCTAAAATTCCCGTAGACATTGAATGTAATAACTTCCCATCTAAATAAACTTCAAGAATTCCTGTAGTGTTAGAATAGATTCCGGCTACATGATGCCATTCATCATTTGGTATAACTGTTCCATTACCTGTATGTCGTATCGAACTTCCTTGTGTTGTGATGGAGAATCTTGGTCTACCGTTAGATAACCATAATTTTGCACCATCTTCCTCACCGGCAATCACACGATTTCCTGTATTCCCAGCATCAGACTTTACCCAGGCCATAATGGTTACTTGGTCTAAGCCTTCTACGAATTCAGAAGTAGAAACATAATCATCTATACCGTCAAAATCTAAAGTAGCTCTTATAGACGGCGGACCCACTCTAACATCTGCACCACAATCTTTCAAAATGTCTCTTGGCGTCGTAGGAACAGTAGCTTCAGAAGCGATATATATATCCGCAGTACAAGTACCACAAACACTATTGAATCCACCTCCTGGAGGTGGCGTTGCAGATGAATTATAAAAGTAATGATCAATAACAGCAGCTCCTCCTGTAAGCGTTGCCGTATTACGGACAATTAGTGTTGGTTTTCTATCTTTAGAAATTTGACCAACTATTTGGTCATTGTTAAGAAGAAGATCATCAAAAATTAAAACTCCTGTATTGTAAAAAATAGCTGATGCAATAAAATTTACACCGCCTTTAAAATACATTATTCCATCGTTTGTATAATCTCCATTCAAATGAAAATCACCATGAATATATGTCGAACAATTGTTTTTAAAATCACTCATACCACCTGTATGAATATCACCATAGGCTTCTAAAGATCCACAATTATAATAACTTCCAGGAAAGTGAACATCGCCATTTACAATGGTTTCAGAATCTGGATAAGAATAAAAATTTGAGGTTACAGAAAGATCTGCTACAAACGATCCAGGAACACCAATATTAAAAAGTCCGGCATTATGAACAAATTCATTTGATGAAACACTAAAATTTTGCGAAAATGTTAATTCTCCATCTGGATAGATATAAATCTTAGTACCTCCTGTAGTAGGTGTATTTAAAAAATTTGCTGTCCCCTCAAAATGAAAATTGGAATCTTTTAAACTATCTGCAGTTCCAGTAAATAACACTCCAGGAGCAACATAGAATTCGTAACTTTTTATACCGCCAAAGTAGTAGGTAAGATCTTCGAAAATACCAATACTACCAACCATATTTCCCATTCCAGTCGTCTTGGGTGGTGTTGTTGGCAAATCTGCTGCATCATACCATCCAGTGATTCCGGATACTGTTTTATAATTATACGTAAAAGAAGAAGGTAATGCCGGAGGGTTGAATGAAACTCCCAAACACTCCTGCCCGTAGGACATCACTGTTAAAATTACAACTGCGAAAAAAAGTATTTTTGATTTCATAAGTAGGTGTTTTGAAGAAATAGCTTGGGGCTAGTTCCTAACTAACGATGTAAAATTATGGTAGCTAACTGATTAACTTTAAATTATTGGTTTAAAGGTCAAAGTATTCGTTTACTGAACACGTCTTCCGATAAACGGCATAAATTAACTGTTGTAATTTTTAGCATTACATGTACATCTTACTATGTATATGACCCCTTATTTTTTTTAGGTCACTCTTTAAAAAATAAAATATATAAACGTACTAATAATGAAGCGATTACACCGTAAGTTGCCCGATTTATATTCCATAAACTTTAGGAATACATTCATACACAATAAAAGGTGGTTTTTCTAAAAAGAATCATGACTAAATTTATATGGTGGTCAAAGGTCTTTTACCAATTTGAGATTCATTTCTTTAGCCACAAATGGTGAAAATTTAATAGCAACGTGATTTTCATATTTTAGATTTATTTTTTGAATTTATTTAGTTAAATAACATCAACTTATTTGAGGGCTGCATTAATTAGGTTGATTTACTCCATAAATAACAATAATCATCGGCTAAATACAATTTTTTATCGTTTATCTGCTATTTTTTGTAAGAATTTATTCTTTTTTGCGATTATAGGCAAAAATCACAAATAAATTACATTTGTATCCTCAACCATTTCCATACAACTCACTATCAATGTTTTAATTAAATTTTAAAAAAAAAGTCAAAACTTTCGTTTTGACCTTTTACCTACTTAAACATAACTTAATTAATTATGATTTTCTTTTCCATGGTTTGGTTGTTGTCTAGTGCTATACTTACAATGTAGACTCCAGAGTTCAGATTATTGATGTGAATCCCGTTTTCTA
>JABDIQ010000023.1 GCA_013003655.1 Winogradskyella sp.
TATTAGGTTTTAGTAATTTCACTACAGAGGATTATGACTATGGTTATGACGCTAAGATGTTTGAGACCAAGACAGAAGATATGTTCACGATGTGGAAAGGTCATGACATGATCGCACAAGCTTATCCAAGCATACATCCAACTAACAAAATTCCATTAGGATTGAATGTTACAGGAAATCATACCTATAAGATCAAGGCTACTGCTTTTGATAATTTCAAAGCAAATCAGAACGTGTATTTACATGATAAACTGACAAACACATATTTTGATCTAAGATCAAAGGAGGCTTATGGCTTTACTTCTGAGAGAGGACGTATCGAGGATCGTTTTGAGATCGTATTCAAGGCAAACCAAGCTAAGAAGGATTTAGAGGTCATCATAGACAACACTTTGATCTACTATAACACAACCAGTGACAAGTTGTTTGTAAAGGGCTTAGAGGCCAATGCAGAGCAGTTGACAGTAGTTAATATGCTAGGACAAGCAGTGATGACTCAAAAAGAGGTATCGAAAGAAGCTTTAAACCAAGGAATTCATATTAGCGATCTAAGTACAGGTGTTTACATCGTACAGATCACTACAGGAGATCTTCAAAACATTGAAAAGAAAATCATAATAGACTAAAAATTAAATTAGGTTTTTATAAATAGGTAAAAAGGCCAAAACGAAAGTTTTGGTCTTTTTTTTGTCCATTTCTTACCGTTCATCGATGAAGGCTTAGGTGAATTTCATCGATAAAAAAAGGTGTTTATAGATGGTAAAACATCTTTAACGAGTATTTTGACCTAATGTCGTTAAATCGCTACAAATCTGTTAATTGAGACTATATTTGACATGTAATTTAGCCCCCAAGCTAGAAAACACCTACTTATGAAAACAAAAATACTTTTTTTCGCAGTTTTATTTATAACTGTTATGTCTTATGGGCAGGAATGCTTAGGCGTTTCCTTTAACCCACCAGCAACACCTTCATCATTTACGTTTAATTATAAAACAGTATCCGGAATTACTGGATGGTATAATGCATCAGATGTGCTCACTACACCACCTTCTAATTCAGGAAATATAAATGGAAGCGTGGGCGTTTTTGAGAATCTTACTTATTTTTTCGGAAATTTTAATGGGTATCCTTTATATGTAGCACCAGGAGTGACTTTTACAGGAGATGCTGTTTCACTAAAAGATTCAAATTTTATCTTTGAAGGAAAAGCTGATTTTGTATCTACTCCAGGAACTGGAGGTACTAAAATTTATATCTATCCTGATGGGGAATTAACATTTTCAGATAACTTTTCTGTTTCCTCAAATGAATTTGTTCATAATGCAGGAATTTTTAATATAGGAATTCCAGGGTCGTTTGTAGCAGATCTTTCTGTAACCTCAAACTTTTATTCGTATCCAGAATCTGCAACCATAGTAAATGGTGATATTCATTTTCCAGGTAGATATTATAATTGCGGATCGTTAGAAGCCTATGGTGATATCCATACAGGTGGTGGAAGTGATTTTGAGAACAATTGTTCTACATATATTCATGGTGATTTTCACCTAAATGGTGATTATACAAACGATGGGATCATGTATTTTAAAGGAAATGTGAATTTTATTGCGTCTGCTATTTTTTACAATACTGGAATTTTAATTTTTGATGATCTTAATTTGTCAAATGACCAAATAGTTGGGCAAATTTCTAAAGACAGAAAACCTACATTAATTATACGCAATACTGCAACTCTTACAGGAGGAGCAGCTGTTATAGATCATTACTTCTATAATTCATCGGCTACGCCACCACCGGGAGGTGGATTTAATAGTGTTTGTGGTACTTGTACTGCAGATATATATATTGCCACTGAAGCTACAGTGCCTACGACGCCAAAAGATATATTAAAAGATTGTGGCATGGATCTTAGAGTGGGTCCTCCATCAATAAGAGCAACATTAGATTTTGATGGTGTAGATGATTATGTATCAACGCCTTCATTTATCGTGGGTGAGAGTAAAGTGACCATAATGGCCTGGGTAAAAGTAGACGCTGATGCTGTTGGAACACGTACAATTGCAGGTGAAAATGGAGCTTGTAGCTTATACTTAAATACAGACAATAAGTTATACTTATCAATAAAAACAACTTCTAATGGTAGTCCGTGGGTCATTCCAGGGCCAACGCTTCCTTATGATGAGTGGCATCATGTCACCGGTACTTTCGATGCCAGTACGGGAAAGATGAATATTTATGTTGATGGTGCCCTGGTTAAATCAAGTAATTCAATTCTATCTGGAACTATTGAAAATATGGGTTCTAGTGATGGGACCTTTAATATAGGAAGATTGTCAAGAGCAGTTTCAAACAGACAATATTTCAAAGGAGATATTGATGAAGTCCGCGTTTTTAATGTCGTCCTGTCTCAAGATCAAATTAGTAAAATTATTTATCAGGAAATAGATGAAGATGCTGGATTTGTTAGAGGATTGGTTGTTTCAAAAGAAATTGCGGACTCAAAAACCGAAAGTAAGATTTCATGGGCCAACTTATTAGCCTATTACCCAATGACCGATATCATTTCTTATGAAAGAACTGTTGATTATTCTTCAAATAACAGATTAACAACATTACATAATATTACAACGCTCCAAGAACAAACAGCGCCGCTTCCTTATGAAACTAAAGCCGATGGTGATTGGACCGCAGAAGGCACTTGGTTACATGGCGATGTTTGGGATATTGAAAATATACCAAACCATGATGGGACCATTGTAAAAATCAATAGTAAAGTAACGACCACAGCTAGTCATGAACATTTAGCCTTAATAATAGAAGAAAATCAACTACTTACGGTTAATACCGATAGAGATATTAATAACACCTGGTATTTAGAGCTAAATGGAAGTTTAGAGCTAAATGACGATGCACAGCTTATCCAAAGCATGACCAGTGATCTGGTAACAGGAGCAAATTGTCGCATATTAAGACGTCAGGACGGTTCATCCAATGTATATTGGTATACCTATATGTCATCACCAGTTGGTGCGACGGGTGTGACTGCTTTAACTGATAATAATGCAGCGACTAACAACACAAATAATACAGCCTTTCAGTTCAATACTTTAAAAGAAGGTGACGGATCATTAGTACAATTTACCAATGCCTTAAACGAAGCCGGCAAGATATCAACACGCTGGATGTATACCTTCGAGAATGGTCTTACCTATTATGATTGGGTACGTTTCAATCCGAGTACATCAT
>JABDIQ010000029.1 GCA_013003655.1 Winogradskyella sp.
TCATATATAGATTTAACCAATTTGTATAGGCCGATGGTGCTTTAATAGCATCCTCTTCTATATTGCTTAGCATTTGTTTAGCTGTTTCCCTGAATTCGTTATTAAAATAATAATGTCCCAACTGAAATAAAGAATTTGCTAATACCGAATTAGATGCCGTTATCACATTATCCATTACTTCGTATTTACGAGAAATAAGTTGATTTTCTTGGTCTGAAGTAAAATAAAACATCTTATTGTCCTCATCTTGAAAATGTTTTATGCAATACGTCATTAATTTATTTGCTTCATTTACCCACCTATCATCTAAAGTTACCTGATACAAATCAATAAATGCCGCAATAGTATGCGCGTAATCCTCAGAAAAACCTTGTATTGTACTCTTACCATCCTTATGACTATGATATAAGCCGCCAACACTTGTTACCTGATTCTCTAGAAGAAAATTAGCATTACGAATTGCTTTCTCTAGATATGTATCATTTCCTAATGAGCGATAAGCACTTATATAACCACTTATCATCAAAGCATTCCACGACGTTAATGTTTTATCATCTGTACGTGGTCTTATTCTTTTAGTTCTATAATTAAATAATTTTAACTTCCAAGATTCTATTTTTGATCTAAGATCTTCTAGGTTGATATTATGCTTTCTTGAAAAGTCTAGGTCCGATTCTGTTACATATAAAATGTATTTGTCTTCTTCCCAGTTCCCTAATGCATTAATATTGTAATACGATTGAAATAGATCATAATCTTGCTTAATTAAAGTTTTAAGTTCAGCTTTATGCCATATATAAAAAGATCCTTCTTCAATCTCGCCATTACTATTTTCACTATCTGCATCAATTGAAGAGTAAAAACCGCCTTCTGGAGAGGTTAACTCTCTTTCTATAAATTCTAATGTTTCTTCAACAACAGCTTTATACTTTTGATTACCAGTAATCTGATATGCTTTTGAATACAAACTTACAAGTTGAGCATTGTCATACAGCATTTTCTCAAAATGTGGCACATGCCATCGCTTGTCCACAGCGTAGCGTGAAAAGCCACC
>JABDIQ010000047.1 GCA_013003655.1 Winogradskyella sp.
TATAGCTATGCTGATATAGCTTATGTAGGAGGTGCAATGGGCAAAACAGGACTACACAACATTTTAGAACCTGCAGTATTTGGTGTTCCTATTATTATAGGCCCACGTTATCATAACTTCCCAGAAGCTAAAGCCTTAGCACAACGAGGAGGCGTTGTTAGTATTCATGATAACGAGTCGTTTTCGCAACTAATGACGCATTTAATTTCAAGTAAGGAGGCAAGACAGGAAAAAGGGCGCATCAATAAAACATTTGTAGAAGAAAACAAAGGCGCTGTAATCCAAATACTAGATTACATACGTATTTAGTTTAAAGGTTTGACTTAGAAAGAATTAATAATTTTTTCAAAAGTATAATGTAAACCTTATATTGCAATAATTAAAATTTTAACTAAAACGATCTTATGAAAAAAGTAGTATTAAGTTTAGCACTTATCGCAGTGCTTGGATTATCATTTACCTCTTGTAGAGACACTAAAGAAAAGGCAGAAGATGCTATAGAAAATGCCGCTGAAGCGACAGAAGAAGCAGCAGAAGACGCTGCTGATGCTGTTGAAGATATGGCTGACGACGCTGCTGATGCTGCTAGTGATGCTGTTGACTCAGTTAAAGAAGGGGCTGAAGATATGGCTGACGACGCTAAAGAAGCTGCAAACGAAGCGGTTGATGGCGCTAAGGAAATGGCTAATGACGCCATGGACAAAGCTAAAGAAGCTGGAAATGATGCAGTAGATAAAGCTGCTAATAAAATGAAGCAGAACTAATACAAGTTATTTTGTTTTAAATAAGCTCTGATACTTATCAGGGCTTTTTTTATAAGGTAGATTCACTTAAAACCAAATCACTTGGAATAGTTAGTGTTCTATACGGAATATCACTCTTAGACAATGTTCCAATTAAGATTTCGGTTGAAATTTTACCAATTTCAGCTGTATTTTGATTTATCACCGAAATCTTTGGGCTAGACACTAATTGCGATTCCTCGTTTCCAAATCCAATTACAGAGACATTTTTTGGTACAGGTCTATCCAA
>JABDIQ010000065.1 GCA_013003655.1 Winogradskyella sp.
GGATACAGCGTTGCAGAAATCTTGAAAGCGGCTGGTCATAAAGTCTATAAAACTCAAATTATAAACGACAGAGGAATACATATTTGTAAAAGTATGTTGGCTTGGAAACGATTTGGAAATGGTGAAACCCCTGAAACTACTGGTCTAAAAGGTGATAAGTTAGTGGGTAACTACTATGTAATATTTGACCAAGAGTACAAGAAGCAAATTGAAAAATTGGTTTCTCAAGGAGTTGATGAAGAAGTTGCCAAACAAGAAGCACCTATTTTGTTAGAAGCTCAGCAAATGTTACAAGCTTGGGAAGCTGGAGATACTGAGACTGTTGCGCTTTGGAAAACCATGAACGAGTGGGTTTATGATGGTTTTGAAAAAACCTATAACGAATTAGGTGTTGATTTTGATACCTATTACTACGAGAGTGAAACTTATTTACTAGGCAAAGAGTTTATACAAGAAGGGCTAAGATCTGGTGTGTTTTATAAGAAAGAGGATGGCTCTGTATGGTGCGACCTTACAGATGACGGATTGGACGAAAAAATAGTGCTAAGAAGTGATGGTACAGCCGTTTATATGACACAAGATATTGGTACCGCCATACAACGTATTAAGGATTATCCGGATGTAAGCGGTATGGTATATACAGTAGGTAACGAGCAAGATTATCACTTTAAAGTATTGTTCTTAATTTTAAAAAAGCTAGGGTTTGAATGGTCTAAGAACTTATATCATTTAAGTTATGGTATGGTGGATTTACCTAGTGGAAAGATGAAAAGTAGGGAAGGGACGGTTGTTGATGCAGATGATCTAATAATAGAAATGAGCAACACGGCCGAAGATATATCTAAGGAGTTAGGAAAGCTCGAAGATTATTCAGAATTAGAGAAGAAGGAACTTTACAAAACCATTGGGCTAGGTGCGCTGAAATATTTTATTTTAAAGGTAGACCCTAAAAAAAGAATTTTGTTCGATCCTAAGGAGTCTATAGATTTTCAGGGTAATACAGGACCATTTATTCAATATACCTATGCCAGAATTCAATCTATTTTGCGCAAAGCCAAGATTGAAAATACAGACTACGCTAATTTAAGCTTAAACGAAAAAGAAAAGCAACTCATTAAGCAGTTAGAATTGTTTCCAGAAACGGTACA
>JABDIQ010000308.1 GCA_013003655.1 Winogradskyella sp.
TTGCTCTTGCTCAGCATCATAACGTTCAGCGGCTCTTATGGCATGTGCTTGGCAATAGCGACAGCCTGTAGCATTACTACTCACCCAAGCAATCATACGTTTTAAGGCTGAAGTCACTCTTCCTTCATTAGCCATTACCGCTTTATTTAAATTTATAAACGCCTTAGAAATAGCAGGTCGACGCTGCATGGTAAGCACTGAATTTGGACAAAACCCCAGGGTTTCATTAAAGAATTCTGCTAATTTTTTAGTTTCAATATCGTAGTCTGAAGGTAAGGGTGTTACTAATGGCATAGTTTATAATTTAATGGTATTTTTGAAAGAACAAGTAACAAAAAAAACTCCATATATGATTAATAGGGTGAGTACGCAATGGAAAGGTGGCTTAACGTTTGAATCTGATAATCCTAGCGGTAAAACTGTGGTCATGGATACCGAAGTAGAAGGATCAACACAACGTTTTGGACTTTCACCAAAAGCTATGATGCTTTCAGCTTTGGCTGGTTGCTCGGCGTTAGATGTAATTTCTATCTTAGAAAAGATGAAAATAGAACTGAAAGATTTTAGAATTGATGTTGAAGGTGAATTAACAGAAGAACATCCTAAGTATTACCATGCAGTGGTGGTCAACTATCATTTTTATGGAGCGGACAACCAAAACGAAAAATGTGAGCGAGCGGTAAAATTATCAGTAGAAAAATATTGTGGTGTCATGGAAATGTTTAGACAATTTGCCAAGATATCCGTCAATACTTTTTACCATTAAGTCTACAAATTGAAAATGCGCTGGATCCTAAAACCAAAACCTGAGTCAGAAAAGATACGTTTCCTACAGGAATCGCTTCAAGTCAATGAAATAATAGCATCACTATTAATTCAACGCGGAATCGAAACTTATGAAGAGGCCAAGGCGTTTTTTAGACCTAACCTTAATGATCTTCACGACCCTTTTCTTATGAAAGACATGGATAAGGCCGTAGAGCGCGTTGAAAGGGCCATTCAAAATAATGAAAATATTCTGGTTTATGGCGACTACGATGTGGATGGCACGACTTCTGTAGCTTTATTATCCCTCTATTTAAAAGAGTACTCAAGCAATGTAGCCACATATATTCCAGATCGTTATGACGAGGGTTATGGGATATCTTTTAAAGGGATAGATTTTGCTGAGGATAATGACTTTTCATTAATAATTGCATTAGACTGTGGCATAAAGGCCATAGACAAAGTAGACTATGCAAGTGCCAAAGGCATCGACTTCATTATATGCGACCATCACAGACCAGGAGACAAAATTCCTAATGCTATTGCGGTTTTAGACCCAAAACGCAGCGATTGTAATTACCCTTTTAAAGAGCTTTGTGGCTGTGGTGTTGGATTTAAACTTATTACTGCTTTAGAATTAAATAAAGGAGGAAGCATTGACAATCTTATTAGCTATTTAGATTTAGTGTCAATTGCGATTGCAGCAGACATCGTACCTATGTACGGAGAAAACCGAATTTTGTCATTCCATGGTTTACAGGTAATTAATTCTTCACCCAGACCAGGAATAAAAGCAGTATTAGCAGAAGTAAAAAAGGAAGAACTATCCGTGACGGATGTGGTATTTATTATTGCACCACGAATAAATGCTGCGGGACGCATGAAACACGGCAATCATGCTGTAACACTTTTAGCAGAAGAAGATGATAATCTAGCAGCCTCATTTGCTGTAGATATTAATAGATATAATCTTGATCGACGAGATACAGATAAAACCATTAATGAGGAGGCCCTAGAGTTAATAGAAAAGGACAATGAAACCGAAAGATTTACCACCGTTGTATGCCAAGAACACTGGCATAAAGGTGTCATAGGCATTGTAGCTTCACGATTAATTGAAACGTACTACAGGCCAACCATTGTATTTACAAAAAGCGGAAATCGTTTGGCGGCATCAGCCAGATCTGTCAAAGGTTTTGATGTTTACAATGCATTATCCGCTTGTAAAGAGTATATAGAACAATATGGAGGGCACAAGTACGCTGCCGGATTAACGATTCTTGAAGAAAATTATGACGCATTCAAAGCTAAATTTGAAGAGGTTGTAAAAACCACTATTGATCCTAAATTGTTAGTTCCTCAACTACAAATAGATACGCAAATTCAACTCAACCAAATAGACGATAGACT
>JABDIQ010000102.1 GCA_013003655.1 Winogradskyella sp.
TGGCTTCTGCCTTTGAAATAGTTATCGATTTTACCGAAGAAAATAATTATGAATTTATTGAAGCTTATGGTTTTGATGTCTTTCCGTCTGATGTAACATTGGTTTATATCCTTTGGGATACACTTAACGGACAAGACATTTGGCGACTTATGCCTCAAACGGTTCCGTTTGAAGACGGCGACTTAGTCTATAATTTTGATTTTACCATTGACGATGTACGTTTTTTCCTTGATGGTACAACAGATTTTAGCACATTAGACCCCGTTTGGACAGAAGGACAGGTCTTTAGAGTTGTAGTCATTCCTGCAGATAATGTAGACAGTATCGATGTTTCAGACATCAATAATGTCATGCAACTCGGCAACATTCAAAGTTTTGACATTAGATAATTCCAGCTATTATCATATTTAGAAAGCCCTTTACTGCAAAGGGCTTTTTATTTGAGTTATTTGCAACCTTCTCTTCGCCTTGTATCTACCAGATATAAAATTTTCCATGTATCCTCTTCCTTGATTAGTTGAAACGAATTAACACCGCAATGACTAAAATTACCATTGAACCAAAATTCGTAGGGTGTCCAAGCATTAGCCATATTTCCATCAACTTGTATATTAAAGCTCAATAATTTTTCTTCAAAGGTCGAGGTTGAAGGTATTGAAGCTATAGACTTTAAGAAATCACTGTAATCACTTTGGTTCAATTGTGTTTTACCTTCTTTATTAGTGCTTATAGATTGCAATACGATTTTATCTGAAGCTAATGCTCTTAGCGCACTACTATCCTGTGCATGGAAAGCTTCAAAAAATTGAATTATTGTACTTTTAACTACTACTGTGTCCTTGGATTGCGCGTTAATTTGAACTACTGAAAGGAATACTATTGCAATGATTAGGGTTTTCATATTTCAAAAAGTTTAATACTGAAAGTTAAGCCTAATTTGTAATTATCATGAACTTTAAATGGAAGTTTAACAAAACTCGTTATTTTTACCTAGTCCAAAAATTTAAATTATGTCAATTGCCAAAAAAGAATATAAACGAATAACTGTAAAGACTCTTGTTGATATGAAATCTAACAAGGAGAAGATTTCAATGCTTACAGCCTATGATTATACAATGGCCAAGATTGTAGATGAAGCAGGAGTTGATGTTATTTTAGTTGGCGACTCTGCCAGTAACGTCATGGCAGGCCATGAAACAACGCTTCCGATAACACTAGATCAAATGATCTATCATGCAGCGTCTGTTGTAAGAGCTGTTCAAAGAGCGTTAGTTGTGGTAGATTTACCGTTTGGCAGTTATCAAAGTGATCCTAAAGAAGCCTTACGTTCTGCCATTAGAATTATGAAAGAAAGTGGCGGACATGCTGTAAAAATGGAAGGTGGCAAGGAAATTAAAGAATCCATAAAACGTATTTTAAATGCTGGAATTCCTGTCATGGGTCACTTAGGGCTTACCCCACAATCCATTTACAAATTCGGTACTTACACGGTTAGAGCAAAAGAAGAACAAGAGGCTGAACAATTAAAAGAGGATGCTATAATGTTAGAAAAGGCTGGATGTTTTGGAATCGTTCTTGAAAAGATTCCTGCGAAGCTTGCGCGAGAAGTTGCTGAGAGCGTTAGTATTCCTATCATAGGTATTGGCGCTGGTGATGGCGTGGATGGGCAAGTATTAGTGTTACATGATATGTTGGGCATGACCCACGAATTTAATCCACGTTTTTTACGTCGTTATATGAATTTGTATGAAGACATGACCTTATCGATCTCACAATATGTCAAGGACGTAAAGAAAAGTGACTTTCCTAACAAGGAAGAACAGTATTAAATGTTATGGATTAATCGATAATTCACAAATTGGACATAAGCAATACCATGTCAGTTGTATAAATCTCACTCAGTAATTAAGCGTGTCTAGAACAATTTCCAATAAAGATAATCTTCAGGTATTATTTGAGGATAATCATATCATCATTGTCAATAAACGGGCTGGCGACATTGTACAGGGTGATAAAACTGGCGACAAACCATTGAGCGAAGTTGTTAAATCCTACCTTAAGGAAAAATACAATAAACCAGGAAATGTTTACTTAGGTGTTGTTCATAGGCTAGATCGGCCAACATCTGGGATTGTCGTTTTTTCTAAAACTAGTAAAGCCTTACCACGACTCAATAAGTTATTTGCAGAAAAAGAGGCCAAAAAAACATATTGGGCATTAGTAAATGCATTACCTCCTAAAGAAGAAGGCACTTTGATTCACTGGCTTAGAAAAAACCCAAAGAATAACAAATCTTATGCATCTGACAAAGAAGTAAACGGAAGCAAAAAGGCCATACTCCACTATAAACTGCTCAAACATCTCAGTAATTATCATTTGCTAGAAATAGATTTGGAAACAGGAAGGCATCACCAAATACGAGCACAACTCTCCTCTATTGGTTGTGTTATAAAGGGTGATCTAAAATATGGCTCAAAACGTAGCAATACAGATGGCAGCATTCACCTTCATGCACGATCCTTGACTTTTACACATCCCGTAAAAAAGGAGAAACTAAAAATTGAAGCACCCTTGCCCAACGATTCGCTTTGGAATGCGTGTACCTAAAATTTTTTGATTTTAAATTGAAAAGTATCTCCAGTTGTTTTTTGACTTAAAGCGTTAATTGCAGATTCACTTAACTGCAATACCCTTGGGTAACCACCAGTGGTTTGTGCATCTCTCATAAGAACTATTAATTGACCAGATGGTGTAAGCTGCACTGTGCCTGGAAGTATAGGACTTGTTATAATTGATTTAAAAGAATTTGTTATGGTAGGTAAGACTTGATAAGCCATACGATTATGAAGCTTACTTATCTCAAAAATTGTCTTAGTTAGTGCTTTTTGCTCTTCAGCAGAGAGATGTTTAAATTCTGGCCCTTCATAGACTTCTAAATGATCAGAAAATAGTGCTTTCTCATCAAATGTCACAGCACTAGTTTTTATGGTATCTATACCTTTAATATCATTATATGCTAGTGTCATCCCCTTCATTAATGGTCCAAAATTAGTGACTGATTGGTATGTACTTCGACTATTGAGAACCACAGGACTTTTAAACCCATCTTTAATAGCTAAATAGGCTCTAAATCCTCTGTTAAGTTTACCAAAACTCAGAACATCACCGGTTCTTATCATAATGACACTATTGTTCTCCACGGCTAAATCATTTACCACTGGTGACATGTCTGCACCAGTTATGGCAATAATGGCTCTAGACTTAAACGTAAGTGTTGGACCTGTCATAGTAAGCTCTAAGACTGCACTATCGGCATTATTAGATAACAAATTATTGGCAAAACTAGCAGAGTAACTATCCATAACGCCCGAAACTGGCACTCCAATATCTTGGTAGTCAAATCGACCTCTGTCTTGAAGAGTGGTATAAAAACCAGGTTGGGTGACTCTTATCATAGTTTCTCACTATCTAGTTTATACAAATCTGCTTTTACAGCTAATGCTGTGATATAAAATTCTTCTTTACTAATTGGTAAAAATTCTATTTGATCTCCTGCTGATGCAAAACAAGGCTGATCGCTACTTGGATCAAACAAGCAAATAGG
>JABDIQ010000124.1 GCA_013003655.1 Winogradskyella sp.
ATTGTGGCAACAGGAAGTTCGTTCGTAATTATGATGACCATGATGGGTATAATCTCATTGGCTGGTATAGTAGTGAATAACGGTGTTGTATTACTTGATTACGCGCAATTATTAATAGATAGAAAAAAGGAAGAGTTAGATATAGACGATTCAGAATATCTGCCGGTAAAGGAATTATTCAATTGTATCGTACGTGCAGGTAAAGCAAGATTAAGACCTGTGATACTTACGGCGATTACTACGATCCTAGGATTAATTCCACTCGCAATTGGATTGAACATTAACTTCTTTAGTCTATTCCAAGAATTTGATGCAAAAATCTATTTTGGAGGAGATAACGTTATTTTCTGGGGACCATTAGCCTGGACCGTCATTTATGGGTTATTTGTGGCTACGTTCTTAACGCTTATAGTGGTACCAATTATGTTTTATTTAATTACACGATTTAAAATGTGGTTACGTAAAAAGACCATAACTATCATTGAAACTGATGCTGTTAATGACGAGAATTCAAAAGAAGCAATACTCACATAATAAAAAAGCCTCAACAGTTGTTGAGGCTTTTAAGTATTAATCTCCGCTATTTAAGTCTAAAACTCATTCGTGCGAATAAGAATCGTCCTCCAATACCAAATTGTTGTGCGCGTCTAGACCAATCAAATCTACCGCCACTTCTATTAGTTTGGTCTCCTGGCGTCGAAGGATCTAGATCTTGTGCACTTCTATCTGGATATACATCAAGCAAATTATTAGCACCTAAGGTAATGGTTAACTCTTCAGATAAATCATAGCCTATTGAAAGATCCGTAACAATCTTAGTTCCATATTCCTCTTGTAATAGTACATTATTAACTGCCTCAGTCACTTTACCGAAAAAAACATTTCTTAAGAATATATTTACTTTTTCCATGGAAAGCACATTCGTTAAATTAATCTTTGTTCTTGCCACGGCTTCTTCCAAATAAACTCTACTATCTTCAGGGAAATACGTGCCTACCAATCCTGCATTTTCTAAAACTTGTGACGCTTTAATATCACCTACCTGACGTGTTTGAGAAAAGGTGGCTGCCAAATCAGATTTTAGTCTCATTCTATCGTTTAGATTAGTGTTATGGGTAACGACTATATCTAATCCTTTAGACTCTGTATCTATAGCATTTGCAAAAAATGAAGCCGC
>JABDIQ010000145.1 GCA_013003655.1 Winogradskyella sp.
TAATTAAAGCAACTGCCTACGGAAATAGCCTTACTACTGATTTTGCCATAGCTGCAATACAAGGCGAAAACTTAGGAAAAGATGATATAACGGATGTTTTAAATGTTAGTTATTCTTCAACAGATTATGTAGGACACAATTTTGGTGTGAATTCTAAAGAAGTTGAAGACACATATATAAGATTAGATAAGGATCTTGAGCGCTTGTTTAATTATTTAGATGAGAATGTAGGAGATGGAGAATACACAGTCTTTTTAACATCAGATCATGGTGCAGTTAACGTGCCATCTTATCTTCAAACCATGAAAATTCCGTCAGGATATTTAAGCAATACAGATCGTAAGATTAAATTCAACAAATTTATTATGGATACTTACGGTACAACAGATATCATTGAAAACATCAGTAATAACCAGATCTTTTTGAACAAAGAACGAGTTAAAGCTTTAGAGTTGAAATTAGAAGAGGTTCAAAATGCAATTGCAAATGAGCAACTAAATTATGCGCATGTTTTTAAAGTATATACCGCAACATCGATGAATACCGTAAATTATGATAGTGGAATTGAGTATTCAATACAGCAAGGGTTTAATCAAAAACGATCAGGTGATGTTATAGTAGTTGACGATCCTGCCTATATATCTTATAGCAGAACAGGTTCAACTCATGGTTCTGGATTAAACTATGATACACATGTACCATTATTATTTTTTGGTAATGGCATAAACCATGGGCAAACCGTAAAGCGTACTGAGATAACAGATATTGCGCCAACGATGTCAGCACTACTCGGAATAAGTTTTCCAAATATGGCTACAGGACAGCCTCTAGAAATGGTTATTGATTAAGGTTAGATAAATTTACCTCTTATTCCTCGCCAACGAATTTTTCTAATAAATTTTCCTTGATCTTCTGTCACTAAAAATGAGGATTTGTTAATCCATGCGTTATAGAATCCTAACAAGTAATCCCACAGTAATCTAAAACGTTTTCTGCGCCACGCTAATTTAACAGCCGTTATTAATGTGATTATAAAACCATATCGCATTCTGTACATGGCTTCACCTTGTAAATATTTTGATGTATTATGATATGTTGATGCTGTTGGTTTAAGGTGTTTTACATGTAACGTCTTATCCGTTAGAATCTCCCAACCATGATATTTTGCTAAAAGTTCATCAACGGTATCCCATCCCATGGATTCTTTGAGTTGACCTATTTGTGTAAAACACAATTTTCTATAAGCCTTTAGTGCACCTCTTATATGGTCCTTGCGTGTTAAATTTTCGAGCTCCCAGTTATCTTTGAGTTTTATGTAACAAAATCCAGATGCCATACCAAGCTTCGGATTTTGGTTAAAATGTGAAGCCAATTTTTTGATATAATTTTCAGGAAATATTAGGTCCGCATCAAATTTACAGATGACATCAAAATTAGAGTCTAATGTTTCAAAACCTTTATTAAATGCCTTTATGATTTTAGTACCTGGCAAATGAACATCAGAGGATTTAATTGAAACCAAATCTATCCATGAATGTTGCTTGCAATACGATTTAACTATTTGCGCAGTATCGTCAGTTGAATTATCATCAACAACCACTAATCGCTTGGGTCTATGAGATTGATCAATCAAGGATTGTATAGTTGATCCTATATGATCAGCTTCATTATGAGCCGGAATAACGATATAAAAATTCAATGCAGTAAAAATAATTTAGGCAAAGTTAAGCTCTTTCTGCATAAACGATGTAATACCTAGGGACAAACCAACGCAATAATGGTCTGAGACCAATTTTTTTTGTTGGATTGGTAAAGGTTTTAGAATCTTTAATTTTCCAGCCACTTTTTTCTAATAACCAATCTAACTGCCAAGTTTCAAATTCGTGAAAATGTCTATCTCTTGGGTCTGTTTTACTCTGATAGGCTGATGCAAACCAAAGTCGCAAAGGAACACTTAATACTAATTTTTTAGACTTTATAGATCGTAATACTTCAAATGGAGAAAGGAGATGCTCAAAAATTTCAAATGCGGTAACTACGTCTGCTTCAGAATTCAACAATGACCTGTGATCTGTGTCTAGATCTTCACCATTGGTATTTTCAACCTTATAACCTTCTTTTAGCATAAGTTTTGATAACGGATTAGGAACGCCTAAGTCTAAAATAGATTCCTCCGGTGTAATATGCGACTTTAAAAACTGAATAGTAATTCTAAAACGTTTACTAGGATATGTGTTTTCGTACATTATAAGTTTCTATTACAACAGAGATATCAGCAGGACCCTAGTAGTATTTAGTTTGTTAAAAATGACTGATAGTATTAATATTGATAAACAATAGCATTAATATGCATACCTGCACCAACACTTGCAAACATAATAACATCACCTTCTGATAGTTGGTGATTGTCTAGTTTATTATTTCTCACCATATCAAACAACGTAGGTACTGTGGCCACAGAGCTGTTACCTAATGTTTGTATACTCATAGGCATAACTCCTTCAGGAATATCGGTTTTATAAAGTCTATAGAATCGCTTGAGGATGGCTTCATCCATTTTCTCGTTGGCTTGATGAATAAAAATCTTTTTTAAATCCTTGATACTTTTACCTGATTTATCCAAACAGGCTTTCATTGCATCAGGGACGTTAGTTAAAGCAAATTCGTATATTTTACGACCATCCATTTTTATATAACGTGTATCAGCACAAAGGTCTTTATTATTAGATTTACCAAAGTATAAGTAATAGGCTTCGTCGTATGTAAAACTAGCCGTTTCATGTGCTAGGATACCACCTTCGCTATCTGTTTTTTCAATAATTGTGGCACCGGCACCATCAGAGTATATCATTGAATCTCTATCGTGCTTATCAACCACTCTAGAAAGTGTTTCAGATCCTATAACCAAGCAACGTTTAGCAATACCAGATTGAATGAATGCATAGGCTTGTATAACACCTTCATTCCAGCCTGGACAGCCAAATAATATATCATAAGCCACACACTTTGGATTTTTAATTCGTAGGCTGTGCTTAATGCGAGAGGCCAAACAAGGCAAAATATCACTTTGTATGGTATTATGTTTTACATCACCAAAATTGTGGGCTACTATGATATAATCAATCGTTTCACGATCAATCTTGGCATCTTCAATAGCTTTTTCTGCTGCAAAAAAACCGAGGTCAGAAGATGTGAGATGGTTTTGAGCGTAGCGTCGCTCTCCAATACCAGTGATAGACTTGAATTTCTCAATAATCACTTCATTCTCATGAGAAAATGAAGATCCATCTACGTCTAGAAATTCATGACCTTTAAAGTCTTCATTCTTTTCTATGCTGCTTGGAACATAACTACCTGTACCTGTTATTCTTATCGCCATAATCGAGGGGGTTATTTTAATTTACGAAGCTATAAAATTAGACTTAATTCTCTTCTGTTTTTTTAGTTAAACACATTATAATTAGCAATTTAACAAAAAGAGGGCGCTTTTTTGAAAAAAAAACAAAAAAGCGCTTGTAAATTCTATCATAGATTTATGCTTCTATATAATCTTCTATTGGAGCACAACTACAAATTAGATTTCTATCTCCATAAGCGTCATCGACGCGTCTTACTGATGGCCAAAATTTATTTTCCTTTACATAATCTAAAGGAAATGCTGCTTTCTGTCGTGTATATGGTAGCAACCACTCATCAGATGTAATCATGTCTAGCGTGTGTGGTGCATTTTTCAGTACATTGGCAGTGTCTTCTTTCATTGCAGCATCAATTTCATGTCTAATAGAGATCATGGCATCACAAAAACGGTCCATTTCAGCTTTATTTTCACTTTCAGTTGGTTCTATCATCATTGTGCCAGCAACTGGAAAAGATACTGTTGGTGCATGAAAACCATAATCCATTAGTCGTTTTGCAATGTCTGTAACTTCAATTCCATGCTCTTTAAACGGTCTGCAATCTATGATCATTTCGTGAGCCGCTCGTCCGTTTTCACCGGTATATAGCGTTTGATAATAGCCTTCTAATCGTTCTTTAATATAGTTTGCGTTGAGTATGGCTACTTCAGTAGACTGTTTCAATCCTTTGGCACCTAACATCTTTATATAACCATACGAAATAACACAGGCTAGAGCAGACCCAAATGGTGCTGCAGATATGGCCGTTATGGCTTGGTCGCCACCCGTTTTAATTATTGGGTTACCAGGTAAAAATGGTACTAGCTGTTTTGCAACGCATATTGGACCAACTCCTGGGCCACCACCTCCATGCGGAATAGCAAATGTTTTATGCAAATTTAAATGACAAACGTCTGCACCAATGTTTCCAGGGTTAGTAAGTCCTACTTGTGCGTTCATGTTTGCACCATCCATATATACCTGGCCACCACAATCGTGAATGATCTGTGTGATTTCGCGTATGGCAGATTCATATACACCATGGGTTGAAGGATAGGTGACCATTAATGCAGCTAAATTATCTTTATGTAATTCTGCTTTTTCTCTTAGATCGTCCACATCAATATTGCCATCTTCAGAGGCTTTGGTTACAACAACTTTCATGCCTGCCATTACTGCGCTTGCCGGATTTGTTCCATGTGCAGAGGAAGGTATAAGACAAATATTTCGATGCTTATCACCATTTGCTTCATGATAGGCTCTTATCACCATAAGACCTGCAAATTCACCTTGTGCTCCGGAGTTAGGCTGCAATGATGTCGCTGCAAACCCTGTAATTTCTGTAAGGTAATTTTCTAATTCTTTGAGGAGTGTTGTATACCCTTTAGCTTGCTCAATTGGTACAAATGGATGCATATTTCCTAAACTGCCCCAACTTAAAGGCAACATTTCTGAAGCTGCGTTGAGCTTCATGGTGCACGAACCCAATGAGATCATGGAATGATTCAAAGCAAGATCTTTACGCTCTAATCGTTTAATATAACGCATTAATTCTGTCTCAGAATGATATGTGTTAAACACATCGTATGTCAGAAATTCAGACGTTCGTTTTAATTCGTTTGGAATTATAGAATTGTCCGTTTTTAACTCAGTTATTTCTTCTGCCGACTTAGTAGTGTAAGTTTCAAAAACGGTAATAATCTCATTCAAGTCTGAAATTGAAGTCGTTTCATTGATAGAAACCGTTACAACATCTTTTTCTGGATAATAAAAATTGATATGTCTAGATTCCGCTATTGATCTTATTTTTTCAGCATTAGCTTTAACCTTCAGTGTATCAAAATAATTAGAGTTCAATTGCTCTAAGCCTAAATTCTTAAGCTTTTCAGCTAAAGTGATTGTTGCATTGTGAACCTTGTCAGCTATAAATCGTAATCCATTTGGTCCATGATAAACAGCGTACATACCGGCCATTACGGCTAATAAAACTTGAGCGGTACAAATGTTTGATGTTGCTTTATCTCTTTTAATATGTTGTTCTCTGGTTTGAAGCGCCATTCTAAGAGCTCTGTTTCCGTTTGTGTCTTTGGTAACACCGATGATACGGCCAGGAATGTCTCGCTTGTATTTTTCTTTAGTGGCAAAGTAGGCAGCGTGAGGTCCGCCATAGCCCATAGGGATACCAAAACGCTGTGTTGTTCCAACGACAACATCAGCGCCGAAATGTCCTGGTCCTTCTAACTTTATTAGACTTAAAATGTCTGCTGCTACCGCCACTTTTATATTAGAGGCATTAGCTTTTGCAATAAACGTTTTGATATCTGATATATCGCCTGTTTTACTTGTGTATTGTAAAAGTGCGCCGTAATAGTCTTTCGTAAATTCAAAATCTTTTTCATCGCCAACAACCAACTCAATATCAAGTGGTATTGCTCTGGTTTTTAACAACGACAATGTTTGTGGATAAACAGTGTCTGAAACAAAAAATTTGGTGACATTTGCTTTTTTCTGCTCTCTTTCTCTTACCGAATATAATAAACTCATTGCTTCAGCAGCGGCTGTGCTTTCGTCTAATAACGACGCATTAGCTATTTCCATACCAGTAAGATCTATAATCATGGTTTGGAAATTTAAAAGCGCCTCTAAGCGTCCTTGTGCAATTTCTGCTTGATAGGGCGTATATGCTGTATACCAACCTGGATTTTCTAGAATGTTACGTTGAATTACGGCAGGTAGGTTAGAAGGATGATATCCTAAGCCTATATAACTCTTAAATACTTTGTTTTGCTGTGAAAGTTCATAGATATGAGCTAAATAATCCTGCTCACTCATTGCGGGTTTGAGATCTAAATCTTTTTTGAGACGAATACCTTGTGGTATGGTTTCAGAAATCAACTGTTCAATACTTGTGATTCCTATAGTGTTGAGCATGGCTTTCTGTTCTGATGTACTTGGGCCAATGTGTCTTAAAGCAAACGAAGTTGTATCCATTCTTAATTATAGCTAATTTTTGAGTTGCAAAAATACGTATTTACTCATTTTTTATCGTTAAGGAAAACTAAAGTTTTTAACCGATTTTTATGGTTATTAACACTTTCAATTATTTTTGTTACATGAGGGTTCTTAAGAGCTTACTTAATTTTTACATTAATAGTAGTATCCACGTGTCAATTGCTGTGGTTGCCTTCTCCTATATTACGTGTTTGGAATTAGATTTAAATTGCGATAAAAACTTGTTATTGGCACTTTTCTATGCAAGCATTTGCGGCTATAATTTTGTAAAATACTTCGGTTTGGTGAAATTCTATCACAGACGATTAGCCTCTTGGCTTAAGAGCATTCAAATACTAACATTTTTATGCTTAATTGCCATGATTTATTATGGTATAAACCTTGATAATAACGCATTGCTACTTGCGTTTTCTATGGCATTGGTTACATTTTTATATGCTATTCCTGTTTTTCCTAAAGTAGTGCTTCGTAAAAGTCAAAAAAATCTCAGGCATGTTAGTGGATTGAAGATTTATGTTATCGCCTTTGTTTGGTCTGTTGTAACTGTTTTTATTCCTGTTTTAAATTCATCAGAGATTATAAGTTGGGATGTTAGTATAATAGCCTTACAACGCTTTTTAATTGTTGTTGTACTAATGTTACCATTTGAAATACGCGATCTCAATTACGATACTCTTAAATTAGCTACCGTACCTCAAAAAATTGGCGTAAAAGCAACTAATGCACTTGGCTTGTTGCTTCTTATAGTTGTTTTTTTATTCGAATTTTTAAAAGATGAGGTAAATACAAACCAATTATGGAGTTTAATGATTTTTGTAGCAATAACAGCCTTGTTTATACTCTTCTCTAGAAAACAACAATCTAAGTATTACAGCGCTTTTTGGGTAGAGGCTCTTCCAATATTATGGGCAGCTGTTTTAATGGTTTTGACCTAATTCCTGTTTAATTAGATGTTTTAATTTTTGTTTTTCTGTTGTTTGAAGACACTGCAAATGTGCGCTTTCAATAGTCTTCGTTAAGTTGGCATTGCGTTTACTGTAAGATCTAGTAATATGGCAATATGATAAGCGCAGGTAAAGCTTTATTTTTTCTAATAACGTTGCTTCGCCGTATTGTGATTTATCACAGATCACTTTGGCCTCATCGCAACTAATAAATAAGATATTTTTTTTCATGTTATCACAACCATTTTTCTTCCATGCAATCTGCTAGTGCTGTTCTTGCTCTATGGATAATAACCCACAGATTAGACGGAGTAATATTTAATTCATTACAAATAGTATCAGTATCGTATCCTAAAATATTTTTTAATTTAAAAACTTCGGCCTGCTTTTTAGGCAGCTTGTCTAGGCAATAATAAATAGCATCTCCTAATTCTTCATTCATTAGTTGGTCTTCGGCAGTCTTATCAAAAGGGTCTGCTACGCGTTCTTCCAACCAATCACCTTCAGAATCCTCGTTTGTATTATAATTAATTCTTACTTCTGCTTGGCCTTTTTTTGAATTTATTTTACGATAATGGTCAATGATCTTACGTTTTAAAATAGAAATTAACCACGTGCGTTCACTGGCTTCACCTTTAAAATTTAGCATGGATTTTAGTCCAGCTAAGAAGGTTTCTTGCACTAGATCTTGAGCAATTGCACGATCACTAACCCTAGATATTGAATAGTTAAATAGATAATCTGAATACAGATCAACCCACAGATTAGGATTTAGCTTTTGCTGTTCCATTAGTCGTTTCTAGCTTGTTTGTAAAAATAGAATAAATTTAACGATATGGTGTCATTTAGGCTTTTAGTAATCCTGCGCGACGTAATAAGGCATCTGGCTTCGGATCTTGTCCTCTAAATTGTTTGTACAAAACCATAGGGTCTTCAATACCGCCTTGAGAAAGGATGTAGGTTTTAAATTTATCGGCTACAATTTTACTAAATATACCTTCTTGTTTAAAGTATTCAAAGGCGTCAGCATCTAGTACTTCTGCCCATTTGTAACTGTAATAACCAGAGGAATAACCTCCTTGAAAGATATGCGAAAATGATGTGCTCATGCAATTCTCAGAGACATCAGGATATAGTGATGTCTTCTCAAATGCGTTTAGTTCGTGCTGTTTTACATCTTTAATTTTGGTTGGGTCTGTACCATGCCAACTCATATCTAAAAGGCCAAAACTAATTTGTCTTAAGGTTTGCATGCCTTCATTAAAAGTGGCTGCAGCTTTTATTTTTTCTACCAATTCCATCGGTATTACTTCATCAGTTTTATAGTGTTTAGCAAAGAGTTTAAGACTTTCTTCTTCGTAACACCAATTTTCCAAAATCTGACTTGGTAACTCTACAAAATCCCAATACACGTTAGTGCCAGATAAACTAGGATAAGTTGTATTAGCAAGCATACCATGCAATGCATGACCAAACTCATGGAAGAGCGTGGTAACTTCATTAAAGGTTAACAGTGATGGATTAGTTTTAGTTGGTTTTGTAAAATTGCACACTATTGAAACATGTGGTCTGTGATTTTCATTGTTTTTAACCATCTGTGGTTTGTAAGAGGTCATCCAAGCACCATTTCGTTTGCCTGGTCTTGGAAAAAAATCTGCATAAAATATAGAAACTAGTTGATTATTAGAATCTATGACTTTATATGTTAAAACATCTTCGTGGTATTTGTCGATATCATGAATTTGTTCAAATGAAATACCAAATAATTTTTTTGCAATGGTAAAGGCACCGTCAATTACATTTTCTAATTTAAAGTATGGTTTTAGTTGCTCTTCGTCGAGATCAAAAAGTTTTTGCTTTAGTTTTTCTGAATAGAATGCACCATCCCATTTTTGAAGATCTT